>NZ_RZPF01000087.1:0-12895 GCF_004022735.1 Mesorhizobium sp. M7A.F.Ca.AU.001.01.1.1 | reverse complement strand
GGCAATGAGCTGATCCGACTGAGATGTCTGCTGGTTGATGTCGAGGCCGATGCTGGCACCGTTGAGGGTGAGGCCGCCTAGCGTCAACACATCGCCAGCGACACCATTCGTCATGTCGATCAGCGAATTCGTCGCGATGATCGAACCCGGCATGGTGACGTTGCCGTTGATGAACAGCGTCGAGCCACTGCCCAGGTTGAGGTGGTTGATGCCTTGTATGCCGCCGTTGAAGCGCAGCGTGGAATTGTCGGAGGAAAAATTGTCGAAGCCGGTAAAGTTCTGGCTCTTGCCGCCGGCAGCGAGATTGGTGCCGGTGATGGTGCCGTTGGCGCCCGTGCCGCTGAACAGAACGCCATCGCTCAAACTGAGTGGGTCAACCGCACCGATGCCGTCGATCACGAGCGTGTCGGGTCCAAGACCGGTAATGTTACCGCCGATCGTGCCGCCCGAAAGATGGACATGCTCGGCGTCTATGCCGCCCGTGATGGTACCGCCGGTGACCGAGACATTGTCGAAGCCGGCGCCGCCGGAAACGCTGGATCCGATGGCGCCGCCGCTGATGACAATCAGATCGTCACCGACATCGCCGGTGACCTCTCCTGCAAGCACGCCGCCGGAGACCAATATCTGATCGTTGCCGTCGTTGCCTTCCAGAAAACTGTTTATGGTGCCGCCGCGCAGCGTAATAACATCATTGCCGGCACCACCGCTTACCGCACCCGCAAGAGTGCCGCCGGTCATGTCGAAGGTGTCGTCACCATCCTCCAGCCCGACAGAATCCGTGCCCTCCCCACCCTCACCTGGGTCGATGCCGACACTGGCGTTGCCCGAGATCGATACGCTGTCGTCCTGGCTGCCGGCATAGATCGAGCCGTCGACCGTGCCGCCGCTGACGGTATAGGTGTTGCCGCCGCCTTCGCCGAACACCGAGCCGGTCACATGGCCCGCGGTCATGTTGAAAATGTCGGCGCCGCCCGCAAGATCAACGATGCCCGGCGATATGGTTGTGCCGACGGTTCCACCGTCGATGTTGACGGTGTCGTTGCCATCGTTGCCGAAAATGCTGCCGCCTATGGTGGCGTTGCCACTGACCGTTATTGTGTCGTTGCCGGCCTCTCCATCGATATCCAATTCGATTGCGGTATTGCCGCCGATGCTGACCTGGTCGTCGCCGGCCCCGGCATCCACGGCCTCGACGTTGCCTCCCCCTATGGTAATGGTATCACCGCCCTCACCCCCAGAGATGATACCGACGATTGGCTCGCTGAAAAAAACGCCTTCCTCGACCTCGAGGATACCGACCGATATCAGGTCGTCACCGATGCCACCGGTCACATTGCCGACCTGTGTGCCGCTGCCGGATATCACGACACTGTCGACACCATCTCCAAGATCGATGTCGTGGATGCTGCCGGCCTGGATGATAACGGTGTCATCGCCCGCCCCGGCGTCCAGATTGGCGTCGACATTTGGGGCGAACGGATCGCCCGACAAATCCCCATAGGACATCTCGAACCGGTCGTTGCCGCCAAAGAGTTCGAGGGTCCCCTCTGCCGACTGCAAGGATGTCGTTGCCGATGACGTTACCGGCGGCAGGCCACTTATGACGGGGGTAGGCGTGCTGTTGTCCAGGATACCGCCAAAGATGCTAACAATGTCATCGCCGTTTCCGTCATAATCGTTGACGATGACTGTCGACGAGTCGTTGGCTTGCCCCTTGTATCCCGCGAACCCCGTCGTGAATACGCCGCCGACATCCTGGACGTTTCCAGTTGTGCTGCACTCGACCGTGACCGATGTCGTTTCGAACGTCGTTTCGGCCGAGATGCCTGAGCCGACTGTTGTACCAGCACCGCTTGCGATAGCCGAGCACGCTTCCGCGCCAGATATCTGCAACGTGGATGCCGCCGCTAACGCAAGCAACGAAACACCCGCCAATTGATAGGCCTCGCGCGGCACTCTCATTCGATCCCACCTTACGAGAATCGATACCGTCACAGTTAAGGCAATTACAATAAATCACCGGCCCTTCAATGGGGCTCGTTGACTTGATTGACAGGCAGTGTACGCAGCGCGCTGCTCGTCGGCAATGGTTAGGCGTTCGCTCTCAGGCCACTATAAGGTCATGTGTGGCGACAAGGTCACTATCGAACTCAGATTGAACCGCTCACATGCAGTACAACGCCGTACAAGGACGCGAACATCTAGAGGTCAGAATAGGCTGCCGAAACGGTCAGGCTTCCCGCGTGGGCAACCTTGCGGTCGTAACTTGCCCATATTTCCCCGCCGCACTGCTGGGCCCAGCGATGACAAAAAGAAAAATCGGTAGGCAAGTCCACGTCCGGCGTCACGATCTTCGAAAATGGCGTCAGAAAGCTCTCGAACTGTGCGGCGTATTTGTTTTTTCTGTAGCGCGACCGGTTCACCGTTTCGGGCAGTTTCTCAATTATCCTGGCGACGCAGTCGCGCGAAACCAAGAAGATACCCGTGCCACATAGCGATACCCGGACAAAGCCGTCCATCTCCTGCCGCGGTTCGATGATGGTTCCGAGGAACTCCAGGCTTTGCGCAAAGGCCTTGTCGAACGGCAGTTTCGACAGCGAGTGAAGTTTGCGAAGGTCGACCAGACGCCGCGGATACAAAGTGCCGACTACAGGCTTGTCGAGCGCCAGCATCGCGGCAATGAGATCGGGCGAAAAGCCCATGTCGCTGTCGATCATCAGGATGTGACTGCAGTCCAGCTTCTTGTAGTAGAAATTCGTGAGCAGATAGTTCCGGGAAAACGGTATATCCGTGTACTCGATTTCCGACAGCGTGAACGCGTAGCTGGAAAGGCTTTCGTGAGTCAGGGCCGCAAAAAGGCTGCGAACGAATACGCTTTTGTAGGCTGCTCCGTAAACCGGCAGCGCGAGGTTGATCTTGGTCGGCATCGAGCCCTCCACGGTCCAGTGACTGCATACAAATCCCTTTTTCCTATCTTTGACAGGATACTTGGTATAAAAATTTGCGGGCCTTTGGCGGCACGGGGTCCAAACGCTCGGGCAGATTGCGTTTGCGTCTGGTGCGTTCGAAGGCCGCCGGATCAAGATTGACGCAGGCTGGAACGAGCATGCCGATATGACCCACCGCCACGGATACTTGCGCATCCCGCTGCTCATGCTTTTCGCGATTTTGAGCACGATCGACGTTCGCGCCGCGGTCGAACAGAACGCCTCATTACAGCCGCGCAACCGGCTGGCGATCGTCATCGGCAACACGAACTACCAGAGCAAGCGTCTCGAGCACCTCGCCAACGCGGTCAACGATGCGACGAAACTGTCCGACAGCCTGAAGCGGCTGAACTTTGAGGTTCTGACTGGAACCGATCTTACCGCCGATGGCTTCGTCAAGCTTTTCCATGACGCCGAGGCGAAGCTGCCCGAAAGCAGCGCCGTGCTGATCTTCTACGCCGGCCACGGCATGCAGCTGCAGGGCGAAAACTACCTGCTACCAATCGATACGCCCGATCCGGAAAACCTGGACAAGCTGACGGCGCACGCCGTCAAGCTGAATGATGTGATCGCCAAATTCGCCAGTCGCGGCCGTCAGACCTTCATCTTCCTTGATGCCTGCCGCAACAATCCGCTGGGCAGCGGCGCCAACATCTCCAACGGTCTGGCGCAGGTCGAGGTCGGCGAAAACACGTTTGTCGCCTTCGCCACCCAGCCCGGCAACGTCACCGTCGACGGAACAGGCGAAAACAGCCCGTTCACCACTGCGCTTCTAAAAAACGTCGAAATTCCTGGCTTGAGCATTTCGGACATGATGATCCGCGTCCGCAATGAGACCGAGGCGCTCACCGTCGGCCGCCAGGTGCCGTGGGATCAGTCGAACCTGCGTGAACAATTCTATTTCACCGAACAGCAGATGCTCGATCCGGCGCAGTTGAGCGCGAGCCTGTCGCGCATCCTGTCCGATCCAGACGCCAAGAAGAAGCTGCAGATAGAGCTCGCCTCCAACGACCTGCAGACCGCCGTGCTCATCGTCGGACAGACGCTGCGGTCCGTCGAGATTCCGGCACCGTCAGGCGGTTCAGCGGAGCCGGTCGGCACTCGGGTCGCCAATCTGTCTTCAACCGAAAGCGTTGCAGTCGCTCGCCAGAGCGTCGTCTCCGGCCTCGAAACTCTCATTGTCGGCGCCTCGGCGGGCGAAGCGGAAAAGGACAAGGCAGGCGATCTTGCGCGCAGCATTCAGACCGAACTTCGTCGCCTGGGGTGCTACCGGATGCAAGTTGATGGCGATTGGGGCACAGGCTCCATCCGTGCCCTCACCGACTACTACAAAAAAACCAAACAGATCGCACCCACGACCGAGCCGACCGTCGGATTGCTCGGCGATCTCTTTTTGCGTTCCGGCAGAATCTGCAAGCAGCCGGTCATCGTCAAGGCCAAGCCGGCTAAAGTCGCGTCGGACAACGGCCCTTCGCAAACCGGCCCCAGCCGCAAGGCGGCGAAACGCGCGCAGGCCGTCCCGCAACGCCCCATAGCCCCCCCACCAGACATTAGTGGGGGGATAGGCATCGGTGGTGTGTTTTAGGACGTGGGCTGTCAGGCGGGCCTACTTCATTGGCGTTCGTAACATCACGATTTCGCCTCGCGGATCGCCCGCAAAGTCGCATGGCGTAGCTTGTCCTCGCGCTTAAGGGTCTTCACTCGTCCGACAAGGCCAGGTTTGATCCATTCGGCGTCTGGCTTGTCGGCTCCCTTCGGTGGCGTGCCTTTCCCCTCCTGCACCTTGGCCCACAGGCGTTCTCGCATGGCTTTGGTCAGCGCGATGTGAGCCGATCCGACATAGCGGCGTTCCGCATCGCGGGTTGCCATCAAAGCGAGTGGTGCCGATCCCGGTTTTAGCTGCACGCCTGCCACTTCAAAGTCGACTTCCTCGTAGCATTTGGTTTTCAGCCACGCTTCGGTGTCGCCTGACCGATAAACGCTATCAGGCCGCTTCGACACCATGCCCTCCAGGCCCATTCGATCAACCGCAGCGTAGAAGTCGGCCCCGCCGCCATGCACATGGTGACTGTACTGGATCACGCCCTTGGCAGGCCCGACGAGTTCGAGCAGCTTTCCCGACGTTCCAGCAGAGGTGCTGGGCGCAGGTTGACCCCGTCCAGGTGCAGTAGATCGAAGGCGACGAAGATAATCCGATCCGGCGCCCATCGCATCGCGGACCGCAGCGAATGGAAATCCGACACGCCCTTCCCGTTGAGGACGATTGCCTCGCCGTCGATGATTGCCGACTTGGGGGAAAGGGTTGCCGCCGCCTCGACAATCATCTTGTACGTCGATGACCAGTCGTAGGCCCCCTCCGGGTGATCGCTCGGGCCGTGCCGTCTCGATTATGATTTGCGTCCGATAGCCATCGTACTTGATTTCGTGAATCCAGTTGTCTCCTGTCGGGGGGACCTCGACAAGCCTGGGAAACATTGGCCTGATGAACTTCAGACGCATGAACTGACCCGCAAGACTGCGTTTCAATTTAGCATGCGCTAAAATGGTTCCGGAACATTTTAGACGATTTGACTGTTTGACAGCCATGGCGAGGCCGTCCGACGTGGACCATCCATTCCCGGCAAGGAGCACGGCGGCGAACCAGCCGATGAGGACGACAACTTCTATACCTGCCCGACGTGCGGACAGCAGGTCGACATGCGCGACTTGCGGCAGGTGATTTGGCACGAGCAGCCAAAGCAAGCCGCTCCTGTTGCTGGTAGATTAGCCGCGCCAGCACATCGGCAGCAGCACCCCTCTCAAAATTGGCGGAACATAATTTAGACCCGTCAGTTGGGAGAACTCATGGGAGGCGCGCGATGTTGCAACGTGAAATCTCCATTGTCTCGGACAGGTCGAAATTGGTGGCGGACTATTCTCTGATCGCCGCCGATATAGCCCAGCGTCTATCTTTGCGCGCTTGCAATGACAACGCTTCCGCCAACGTCCCGTGGGCACCGAAACATTCCGAGGCCCCGACTTCGCCGGCCTCGCACACCCGCCGAGTATTCCTCGACCGATCGTGCTTTAGCCACGATCTATGCGTCGATGGTGGTGGGGATAACGCTGATTCTGGCGTCGGCAGTTTGAGTTACGCGACCTGATGCCGCTCTCCCAGAAACTATCTTCGGTTGAGATGACACTCAAATGCCCCGGATGTGGAAACGAGTTCACCAAGCCAGGGCGTTGGTTCATCGTTGCCGCCCACTATCGGTGCGAAGGTTGCCAGCGTTTACACCGCCTTCCTTATCCAGAAAAGGTGGAACTGTTCGAAAGATACGCCCAAGGGTGTGAAGACGGGCTCGGCAGCATCGACAGTGGGCCCGCACCGCTTGGGTGAGGACCGATGCGGGCCCGGCCAAGGGTTGCCTTTCCTTGGCCAGCAGCGTGCGGGGCGCTGCCGCCAAGAACTGAGCATGAGTAATAAGGTTCCGCTGATACAAAAAAGCCCGCCAGCCGTCAGGCCAGTGGGCAGTTCTCATGGGGAAAGCACCGAATGGGAACAGTGCAATGACCCAATCTCGACAGCGCGGTTTTTGTTGGAACGACCTAGCGTCGTTGCCTTGTAAAACCGTACGGCAACCCTTCCGGCCTTTCGATTTTTGCCCGATGGCTCGCTATCTGCGGCCCTGTCACCTCAAGGTTTAGGCGTGACGCTACCCTGTCACAGATAGTCGATCCACCCAGATGTTACGCCGCAACCGGCGGCGGTGTTACGTTAGTCGAGGTATACCGTGGTGTGCGAGCTGCTCGGCTGGTGGCGTGCGCCTCTCCGTTGCTTGATGTGACTGTCATGGGGCCGCGAGCCGACTGGCAGCTTCCTAGAATCCAGTTGGCAAAAGCGGCCATTCCGCACCGAGCGCCACTTATCGGATCGAAGGTGTTTTCGGCGTCACAGGCCCGCCAACTGGTGTTATGCTACTTCTCACCGCGAGGCTTGAGCTTACGCGCTTGAGGAGGAGGATATGTTAGAGACGCAGCTTCAAAGTCGCAATGGCATGCCGATTGGCGCCGACCTCATCGATGAGTTCGCTTCGGGGTTGGCTGGCCGCCTTATCCGGCTCGCTGATGCCGATTACGACGAGGCACGCCGTATTTGGAACGCGGCAATTGATCGACACCCTGGACTGATCGCACGCTGCCTCGGTGTCGCTGATGTAATCCACGCAGTGAAATTCGCTTCTAAAAACGACCTTCTTGTCGCGGTGCGTGGGGGCGGTCACAATGTCGCCGGGCGCGCGCTCTGCGACAACGGCATCGTGATCGACCTCTCCGCCATGCGTGGCGTGATGGTTGAGCCCAAGACCCAGACCGTGCGAGTTCAGGGCGGCGCGACGCTTGGCGATCTCGACCGAGAGACGCATTTGCATGGGTTGGCGGTGCCGGTCGGCGTCGTCTCTAAGACCGGCGTTGCCGGTCTGACGCTCGGCGGCGGCGTAGGCTGGCTGGTGCGCAAGTACGGACTGAGCTGCGACAATGTGATTTCGTTTGAGCTGGTGACAGCGGAGGGCAACCTGCTGACGGCCAGCATGGAAGAACACCCCGACCTGTTCTGGGCTTTGCGCGGCGGCGGCGGCAATTTCGGCATCGTCACCTGCTTCACCTTCCGGGCGCAGCAAATATCTTCAGTGCTCGGCGGCCTGATCGTTCACGCACGCGACAAGTCCGGTGAGGTGTTGCGCTTCTATCGTGACTTCATGGCCACGGCACCGGAGGAACTGACTGCCTACGCGGCCATGCTGACGACACCGGACGGCATGCCGGCGATCGGCGTAATCGCATGCTGGTGCGGTGACGTGGTAGAAGGCGCACGTGTGCTGGCGCCGCTGCGAGCTTTCGGTCCCCCAATGCTCGATGCCATCCAGCTAATGCCCTTCCCGACGATGCAGAAGCTGCTTGACGGCGCTTTCCCGGACGGCACCCACAATTTCTGGAAGGCGAGCTTCGTTCCGCAACTTACCGACACGATCATAGACCTGCTTGTCGAGCATGGAAATCGCATGAAGTCGCCTCTTTCGGCCTGCATCGTAGAGTTCTATGGCGGCGCGCCAGGCAGGATCAGTCGCGCTGAATCCGCCTTCGCCCAGCGCGGCGCGGAATACAACATAGGAATGACCGCGCAGTGGGTGGATCCGGCCGAAAGCGAAAGGCATATTGCCTGGGTACGCGCCATGTATGATGCGTTCGAGCCGCATTCGAGCGGGATGCACCTTCTGAACTTTCAGAGCGAGCCCGCGGACCAAGTTATCCGCGCCTCATTCGGCGAAAACTACAGACGGCTTGCGGAAGTGAAAAGCAAATACGACCCGACCAACTTTTTTAGCGTCAACCAAAACATCTCGACCGCGACACATTAAGCGCCCTTCGACAAACTGGGGCGAACTGATCGAAAGTTCCCTTGGGGTCAGCATGATCGCGGGCACCTAGGCATAAGCTCGGGGCTATCAGCACCGTGCATCCGGACGGGTCTCCAGAGGCAGCCGTCATACAGGTGACGTTGGGCGACGACCTCAACATCGTGTTCGACAGCTTTCCCGGAAGTCGGAAGCTGGCAAATATCAAACGAGACAGCCGGATCGCCATGGTGATCGGCTGGGATGAAAATGTCACGGTTCAAATCGAAGGCCGGGCCCGACCTGCCAAGGCTAACGAATCACAGCGGTTGAGAGATGTCCACGTTGCCAACTGTCCGCTTGAAGCGGAGTTTCTAAAGCAAGGAGCACAACTTTTTACGATTTCGCCTCGATGGATTCGCTATTCCGATTTCAGAGGCGAGCCGATGGTTTTTGAGCTGTCCGGCAACTCGCTTGCGAAATAGGGATTAGCCCCGCCACCTCTCGGCAGCGGGCCGCCGCCAGGGCTGCCTGTGCAACAAAGGCCGTCGATCTGCGTTGAGGCTCGTCTCAGTGGAGCTTCGACAATGGATCCGGCAACCGCAGCAGTACTGCTTTTACTCTCTTGCAGCCCAGGCGAGGCTGTCGTCTGCAGGCCCATTGATGCCGCGCCGACCACATATGCGTCGCTTGACGTGTGTAAGGCATCTCTGAAAGACAGGCTCGCAGGTGCGCCAAATGGGGAAATCGTCGGACGATGTCATCCCCTCGACGAGACTGTCACCGGTTCCCTGCCCGCCGGGTACACCACCGTTGTTGTCACGCGCGGTGTTGGGAGCAACGCCGTCAGCAATAGCTACATCGTTCAACACAAAGATTAAGGCCCGCCACCTCTCGGCAGCGGGCCAATTCAACAGGATGTTGGATTTCAGGCGTTGCCCGCCGGGCGGTACGCCTTCATGTCCGCCGCCCCTTGGCGGTTCAGGTGTTCCCTCACCGGCTTAAGGACAGACGTTGGATGGGTCGGCGTCATGTGCACAGATCGCCAGCCGTGCAGCTCCTTTGGTTTTCTGCGCAACGGTCTTTCCCCTAGCTGGATTTAGCTATCCCCCTACGGTTGGGTAGGGACTTCAGTCTCAATTGAGCAATCGCTAATATGCCTATAACTTAGGCAGCGCGGGGGACGATCCCTAAGAGCTATCCCGCAATGGCCGGTGCGGCCCACGCTTTCCAACCTAAGCGTCCCCGCACCGGCCATTCTTTTGAGTCTACGGCTGGGTAGCGCCTAGCGGCTCGCTTTTGGCCTTGATTTGTTCTGGCCGTTGCAACTAGGCGCAATCCCGCAGTAGCGGAGCCGCGCAAAGTCCTCGCTAGTTTCACCTTACGTTCCTGTCCGACTGCCGATAATCGCCACCAAAGCACAAACCCTTGGAAGGGGCAGCCCTGGGGGCGGTAGTCGGCACGATCAGGCAGACCAAAAGCGGGTTGAGCGACCGTGCCGACCATAGCTGGGCACGAGGGTGGGCCTAATGTCCAGGCTCCATATGCTACCGGTACACTGGTCTTGCTACAACTACGCCTGATGGCCTATGTCGCGCTTGAAAATCGAAGTCGCATGGCGATCTGGACGCTACGCAAACCGCACTGCCTAGAATCCTAAAGGGAACTCACCTTCAAGTGGCACATTGACCCTCTGAGCGGTCGATTCAAAAGGATGTAGCCGCTTACACAGGGTCCGCCGCCGGCGCCCCAATAGGCGGCGGGCTCACCCTCAGTGGCTTTCAACGTAGAGCAAGAAGCCCGCCTCGCCTCATTCACGGCGAAATGGTTAGCAGGCGTAACCACATCGAAGGCTCGCCAAAGGACCTCTTCTATACTCGTGGGAGTCGAATCCACGAGCGGAATGCGCACCGGCCAGCCGTTGACCATCTGGAAGACACCACCGACGTCCTTGGACCACGCCAAGGCGCGTCTAACGACAAGAGGCGCATAGGTCGCGATGACCACATGGGGCTGCCTGTAGTATGTGGAGGTCATTACACGTTCGACATACTTGCGCTGCCAGTTCGGGTGAAGGCTCCTCGGGTTCGTCGATGAGGAAAACAGGCTAATGGCCTCGCTCCGCGGTGCTTAGGAACACCAGCGATGAAATCAGTGACAATTCGCCTGAGCTGACGTCTTTCAATTCGATCATCAGCCCATCTCGGCGCTCAAGATGTACCTGGATCGGCTCGCGTAGAAAATCGTGCTGCCGAAGCCAGCGCTCGTTCCTGAGCACTGCTTAGAAATCGCGACCTAATGAGAACGACAGCTTAGGGTCCGTCTGGTCTGACCAAACCACTTGCTTGGGTTGGACGGAATGGCGGCCTCCTGATCCAAAGAGAGCACGCTCTCAAAATCCAGAACCTGTCGTCCAGTGTTGACGGCGGAGAAACCGAACCTCGGGTGGTATCCGCAGTAATTGAGAACCGCTCCGGCTTCATAGAAGCTCGCGCTGGATTCACGGAAGGACGCAGCAATGGCCTGCTTTATTACAGAGCGGGGTGAGTTGAAGGCCGGGATACGACGCAAGTTCCGAATGCCCGCAAATCTGTCTCGTGCAGTGTTCGAGACGACCGTGAGGTCCGTCGGATTTGTAGAGGTTCCCCTCGCACGACTTCCTTGCGCCGGTGAGCACCGCGCCGCCTGGCCCGTTCCACCAGCCCAGCCGCATGAAGCTGCGTCTCGATGAAGGGGTAGCCCCAGTTGAAGTCATGATCGCGCAGCAGGTATTCGTGGAAATGCTTCACGTTCCAGCCAAGGTAGTGGTGGCGATAAAGTTCCAGCATCTCCTCGATCCCCTCCGCGGCACCCGGCGCGTCGAAAGCTTGCCCAAACGCCGGTCGAGCAACCCAGCCTCCCCCGCCTCTTCGTAACGCTCGCGGTAACGCCGGAATTGTCGCTCCGACATGCCCAGCAACTCGCCTGCCTCCATCATCGAAAGATCGCCGCCATTCCAGCGGCTCAATAATCCCGAAACTTCTGCATTCTCCGGTCCTCTAGCCACGCTGCCCGCTTCATCCCCAGCCTCCATTCGCTGGCGATAAAACCGGACAACTCGCGTGCTACCTAATCCGGACAACTCATGTGCTACGACAGCAGTTGCTGAAATACATTGCCGCGATTAAGCATTCGGACTAAAGTCATCCCTTCTCGCAGCGTGCCGCGTCCTCCGGTTTGACACAGGGGTGCCGAATGCGCATGTCCTTGCTTTTCATTTCACTGCTGATTGCACACATCCCGATTGTATCGCATGCCGCCGCCATTCACGACGCCGCCGTGAAGGGAGATGTCGCGGCAATTACGGCAGCGCTCGACGCCGGTGCCGGCGTCGACGAGAGCGATGGAAAAGCAACGCCGCTCTATCTTGCGGTTAGGGGCGGGCATCTTGCGGCGGCAAAACTGCTCATGGAACGAGGTGCCGACGCCAACGTTGCCCCGACGCCGCTTTTGGGACCTCCCCTCATGCCGGCTTTGGCAAAACGCAGGGTCGACTTGATCAATCTGTTGCTGCAGGGGGGCGCAAATCCAAATGCGCAGCGCGGCGGTGAATCCGCCCTTCACATCGCCGTCAGATCCGGCTGTCTCGATTGCGTGAAGGCACTGGTCGAGGCCGGCGCCGATGTGAATGCGAAGACAAAGGACGGCAAGACACCGCTCCACATGGCAAAATTCAAGGGGCAACATGAAGTTGCCGCCTATCTCTTGTCGCACGGCGTCGTCTTGCCAACGCCAGCCCCTATCTCGATGAAATTGTCAAATGCGGATGTCGAGAAAGGCCGAACCTACTTCACCCATGTGTGTCACGGTTGCCACAATGCCGAGCCACAGGGAGAGACCAAGACGGGGCCCAACTTGTGGGGCGTCGTCGGCCGCGACAAGGCATCCATGGCAAGTATGCGTTACTCCGACACATTGCTGGGCTGGGAGGGTGTATGGACGTATGAGGACCTGAACACATATCTCTTCGGGCCCATGCTCACAACGCCGGGCGTCAAGATGGAGACGCCCGGTGTCCCGGACGAGACCGAACGGGTCAACGTGATCGCGTACTTGCGCACACTCAGCGACAAGCCGATTCCGCTGCCCTGAACCCCTACCCTGGTCCCTCCCCAGTATCGCCCCTTTGTAAAAGCGCACTGGGGAAGCCCTGCCAATGCCAGCGCGCAAAAGAAGCCTTTAACGCTTATTCAATTTATCTATTTTAGAATGTGCTAATGCGCTTCTCAATCCTGCTTTTTGGCTGGGCAGCATTTTTCGGTTGGGATTTCGCCGCCAATGATGGCCAAACCATTATTGGCCTTGGCGTGCGAGTTGCCAGGCTATTCCACCTCTCCGGGCTCATTTGAAGTTAGGACGACGTCAGCGCTTCTTCACCTTCGGCGTGATCTCCTCGACCCGCACCTTGTCGCCGATCTCCCTTAGCGAGCGGGTATGTCCGAGGCAGGCTCGTCGAGAAAGGCCCCTGCCCCTTTTTACTAGCTCGCGACGAGC
>NZ_RZPF01000880.1:0-2322 GCF_004022735.1 Mesorhizobium sp. M7A.F.Ca.AU.001.01.1.1 | reverse complement strand
TGGCCTGGAAGGCCATGATGGCAGTCTTCGAGCCGTCGCCGATCTTGCCGTCGAACTTGCCGTCGTAAAGGCCATGCTGGGAAAGCCGCTTCTGCAGCTCCTGTCTTTCCTCGAAAGTAAGCTTGGTGAAAGGCCGCTTCCAGTCCTGCACCAGACCGCTCGAGCCGGCGATTTCGTCGGCAAGAAGGCCGACGGCCAGCGCATATTTGTCGGCGTTGTTGTAGGCCTTGATGACCGTGAAATTCTTGATCATCAGGAAGGCCGGCCCGCTGCGGCCGTCCGGCACCTTCAGCGTCGCCTTGTCGGAGCCGTTCTTGAACGGCTTGCCGTTGGCCCTGGCGACGCCGAGCGCCTGCCACTGCGACAGCGTCTTGGAACCGCCGGGAAGTTTTCCGGCTGGCAAGGCGACCTCATAGCCCCAGGTCTTGCCGGCCTGCCAGCCATTCTTCTTCAACAAATTGGCTGATGTCGCCAGCGCATCGGGGATCGAATTCCAGATGTCTCGCTTGCCATTGCCGTCCATGTCCACGGCATAGTGCAGATAGCTGGTCGGGATGAACTGGGTGTGGCCCATGGCGCCGGCCCAGGATCCGCTCAGATGGCTTTCGTCGATGTCGCCGGTCTGCAGGATCTTCAGCGCGGCGATCAGCTGTGTGCGGGCGAATTTCGCCCGCTTCGGATCGGCGTAGGCCAAGGTCGCCAGCGAG
Organism: Mesorhizobium sp. M7A.F.Ca.AU.001.01.1.1; assembly: GCF_004022735.1. Classification (NCBI taxonomy): domain Bacteria; kingdom Pseudomonadati; phylum Pseudomonadota; class Alphaproteobacteria; order Hyphomicrobiales; family Phyllobacteriaceae; genus Mesorhizobium; species Mesorhizobium sp. M7A.F.Ca.AU.001.01.1.1. The sequence goes on along the minus strand of NZ_RZPF01000880.1, from coordinate 1,615 downwards.
CGCACGACGTTGCGCATGATGTCGTCGCGCTTGAGGATCTCGCCATAATTCGATTCCATCGACCAGATGGCCAGCAGGATGTAACGGTCGACGCCGAACCTGGCCTCGATCCGATCCAGCCACGGCTTCCATTTCCTGGCCATCTGCTGGCCGACGGCGACGGACTGATCATGGACGCGGTTGTCGAAATAGTCCCAGGCAGGGGCCGTGAATTCAGGCTGCGTGCGCGCCTTTTCCAGCACCACGGGATCGATATCCCTGATGTTCCTGAAGGCCTGGTCGTATAGGGCGCCGGAAACGCCGCTCTGCACGGCGGTGGCGCGGAAGCCGGCGACCCATTGCCGGAAACCGGCATCGGCGAAAGCGGGGCCAGGCATCAGCAGAGCGAGCGATAGGCTGGCTGCCGCCATGACGCTGGTAAAAATTTTTGCGGCATTGCGAACGGACATCTTTTCCTCCTTCTCTGTCTCAGGAAAGACCATTCATCGCCGAACCAGGTTAGGAATTAGTTTACCATAGGTGCCACCGGGAACGAAAAGACGCTTCGAAGCTTTACCGGTGGACGCTCCCCTCAGTTTCCCAGTAATCCCCAATTCCGGCGTGAAAATGTCTTGAAACGGGGATTGCGGAGCTGGCCCTCAAACGGATAATTGAAAGCATGAAGAGAGTTCGCAAGGCAGTCTTCCCGGTCGCCGGCCTCGGCACACGGTTTCTTCCGGCCACCAAGGCTGTCCCCAAGGAAATGCTGACCGTCGTCGACCGGCCGGTGATCCAGTATGTGGTGGATGAGGCGCGCGAGGCCGGCATCGAGCATTTCATCTTCGTCACCGGTCGCAACAAGGCCGTCATCGAGGACCATTTCGACATCCAGTTCGAACTCTATGACACGCTGGCCCAGCGCGGCAAGGACGACCAGCTCGCCCGCCTGCAGCGGCTGCAGCCGGCGCCGGGGCAGACCAGTTTCACACGCCAGCAGGTGCCGATGGGACTTGGCCACGCCGTCTGGTGCGCCCGCGAGCTCGTCGGCGACGAGCCCTTCGCGCTTTTGTTGCCCGACATGATCATGCAGTCGGAGAAGAGCTGCACGAAGGCAATGGTCGAGCTCTACGAGGAGACCGGCAACAACATCATCGCGGTGCAGGAATGCGATCCCGCCGAAACCCACAAATACGGCATCGTCGGCCGCGGCGAGGACACGCATCACGGCTTCCGTATCACCGAGATGGTGGAAAAGCCGAAGGCCGGCACCGCGCCGTCCAACCTCTACATCAACGGCCGCTACATCCTGCAGCCGGAGATCTTCAAGATCCTAGAAGGTCAGGAAAAAGGCGCCGGCAACGAGATCCAGCTCACCGACGCCATGCTGAAGCTGGAAAAGCAGCAGCCTTTCTACGGCTACCACTATCGAGGCCGCACGTTCGACTGCGGATCGCCGGAGGGTTTTGTCGAGGCCAATGTCGCCTTCGCGCTGTGGCGCAGCGACATGAACGAGAACATGGCGGGCGTCATCCGCACGCTTCTCGACGAGCTGAAGCCGTCAGAGCGCCGTGGTGCTGCGTTTTAAACATCCTAGCGAGCGGCCGGATGTCGTTGGTGCGGCCGTTCAGCGCTGCAC
>NZ_RZPF01000879.1:0-2337 GCF_004022735.1 Mesorhizobium sp. M7A.F.Ca.AU.001.01.1.1 | reverse complement strand
CAGCGGATTAATTCCTCGCTCTCCGCGCCATATGCACTCCGCGACGCTCGTCCGGGCTTGCCTCCACGGCTGGCATTTGCCGTGCCGGCGCGCCTAAAAGGCCGCGCGCCGCGCCGCCTGTTTTCGCAATCTCCGGCAAGACTTTTGTCAATTGGACTTATGGCGGAAGCGCTCGTCGATTGTTTCCGTTTTTTTTGCAAACCGCCCCACTAAATTGACGTTACCAAATCAGTTTTTTCTGTGCGTTGTGGCCAAGGCGTTTCGGCGGGGGCGACCGGAGTGCATATGGCGCGGAGAGCGAGGAATTAATCCGCTGGTGGAGCTGAGGAGGATCGAACTCCTGACCTCGTCATTGCGAACGACGCGCTCTCCCAGCTGAGCTACAGCCCCGTCCAGCGGATGGGCGCATTTATCGGGCGCTGCGGTTTCCTGTCAAGGCGGAGGTTTGCCGAAATCCAGTGGCTGGCAGCCGTACCGGCGCACCGTGGCAGGCGGCCCTTGCCGGTTTCGCGTGCAATGGCTACATGTCGGCAACAATTGGAGACCGGCATGCTCGCCCTCATTCAGACAATCGTCATGGCGCTCGACCTCTACTGGTGGATCATCATCGCATCGGCGATCTTTTCCTGGCTTTACGCCTTCAACGTCGTCAACTCGCGCAATCAGTTCGTCGGTTCCATCGGCAACATGCTCTATCGGCTGACCGAACCGGCGTTGCGGCCGATCCGCCGTTTCATGCCGGACCTTGGCGGCATCGACATCTCGCCGATCATCCTGCTTCTGATCCTGTTCTTCCTGCGGCAGTTCATATTGACCAGTGTGGCGCCTCTGGTCCTGTGAGCCCGATGATCGTATGAGCGCGCCGTTTCGCCTGCGCGATGATGGTGTCGACGTGTTTGTCCGGCTGACGCCGAAGGCTGCGCTGGACAGGCTCGAAGGCATCGAGACCACGGCGGACGAGCGAAGCCATCTGAAAGCGCGCGTCCGCGCCGTGCCGGAAAACGGCGCCGCCAATCATGCGCTCGAAAAGCTGATTGCCAAGGCGATTGGCGTGCCGGGGTCCGCCGTCTCGGTTGTCGCCGGCGGCACGGCGCGGCTGAAGACCGTGCGCATTGAAGGCGATCCGGAGACGTTGGCGAAAAGCATCGAGGCGCTCGGCCATCAGGCCTGATGTCCTTGCCGGAGGGTCAATCCCCCAGCGGCAAACGCGGATCGTCAACTTTCAACGTGTTGACGCTCTGCTTGATGCGGCGCAGATTTTCCAGAACCCTTGGTCCGCGCGTCTCGGCGACCGAGGTGACGATCATGTCGACGATCGACAGCAGCGCATAGCGCGACGATGTCGGCTTGTAGATATTGCCGTCTTCCAGCGACTGGAAATGGATGACCGTGTCGGCGACCTTGGCGAGCGCGGAGTCCGGCGGGGTGATGGCGATCGTCGTGGCGCCATATTGCTGGGCGACCTGCACCGCATCGATGACCGATCGTGCATAGCCGGAGACGGAGAAGGCGATCAGCGTGGTGTCGGGGGTGGCGACGGCGGCGTACATGCGTTGCAACTGTCCGTCGATTTGCGCCAGCACCGACACGCCAAGCCTGAACAGCCGGTTCTGCATTTCGGTCGCCATCATCGACGAAATGCCACCGGAGCCGATGCACAGCACATTGCCGGAAACCGCGATGCGTGCGGCGACGGCGACCAGCGTCGTCATGTCGAGGTTTTCGCTGGCGCGCTGGATGGCCGATATCGCCGCTTCGGTGATGGCGGAAGCGATGCGCTGTTCGCGGGCATCGCGGCTCAACGGCTCCGGCGACAGATACTGGCCGCCGATGGCGATGGCTTGCGCCAGATAGAATTTGAAGTCGCGCAGGCCCTCGCAGCCGAGGTTGCGGCAGAACCGCGTCACCGTCGGCTCGCTGACACCGACGCGCGCGGCAATTTCCGAAATCGCCGCCTTGGAAACGAAGTCGAGGTCTGCCAGCACGAAGCCGGCCAGCTTGCGATCCGACTTCGTTCCGTCCTGCGACATCAGCTGCAGGCGCGTGATGATGTCGGCCGGCGTCTTCATGCTGATATTTTCATAGAGGCAGGCCCGTCGCCTTGTCGAACAGATGGATGTTGCCGGGATCGACCGAGACCGGCAGCAGGTCTCCCGGCCTGACCGGCACCCTGTCACGGAACACGGCGCGTACCGTATCAGCACCGATAGCGCCATAGACATGTGTTTCGGAGCCGGTGGGCTCAACGACATCCACCCTGATCGCCATCGCGTCGACAGCCTCGCCGATGACAAAATGCTCGGGCCGGATGCCGGCCTCCACCGCGCTGTCCGGCGG
>NZ_RZPF01000878.1:0-2340 GCF_004022735.1 Mesorhizobium sp. M7A.F.Ca.AU.001.01.1.1 | reverse complement strand
CCTCAACTCCATCCCCTCGATCCCGAGCGGCAGATGCGTCGCCGCGACAATCATCCCGCCATCCGCGCAATGCCTCGCCATCAACCCCGCAAACCGCGCCTCCGCCGCCTTGTCCAGCCCCGCCGTCGGCTCGTCCAGCAGCCACAATGGCCGGTGGCTGACCAAAAGCCTGGCGATCGCCGCGCGGCGCCGCTGCCCGGTCGATAGATAGCCGAACGGCAGGTGGCCGATGCCGCCGAGCCCGACCGTTTCCAGCGCCTCTTCGACGCCGAGCTGTCCGTCGCCATTGAAGTCTCGCCAAAAGCGCAAATTCTCCGCCACGCTGAGCGCCGGCTTCATTGCGTTCTGGTGGCCGAGATAGTGACAGGCCGAGGCAACAGACGGAAACGCTTCGCCCCCGTCTTCGACCTTCATGACGCCCTCAATCCTCACGCTGCCTTCCGCCGCCGGCAGCAGCCCGGCGATGATCCGCAGCAAGGTCGACTTGCCCGATCCGTTCGGCCCGGTGACGATAAGCGCCTGACACTCCTCCAAGGCAAAGCCGATGCCGGAAAACACCGCGTCGCCGCCTCGCTCGCCGCCCAGATTTTCGGCGATCAGCCGCATTCCTCGCCTGCCCTGAAACCATGTGTCGCGGCCGCTGCCGCATCGCACAAAATTGCTTTCCAACTGTCTAGAACTATTCCAGAAAATTCTCTATATGCGGTGCATCCGTGCCAGCGGTCGGCACGGGAACAGAATTAGCGCCGAACCAGCGCACGCGCCGCCTTGAACGGCTCGGGTTGCTTGGGAACGGACAGCGGAAATGGCCGTACCCGCACCTTTGCGCGTGATTGCATGCCATCGGCGTCCGTTCCCTTTCAGGCTGAACAGACAAGGATCGCACGTGTCAAAATCCCTCGACAGTTTCAATTGCCGCCGCACGCTGACCGCAGGCGGCGCTGAATATGCCTATTTCGATCTCATCGAGGCCGAAAAGAACGGCCTTACCGGCATCTCGCAACTGCCCTATTCGATGAAGGTGCTGCTGGAAAACCTGCTGCGCAACGAAGACGGCCGCTCCGTCACCAAGGAATCGATCCAGGCGGTGGCCGGCTGGCTGACCGACAAGGGCACCGCCGGCGTCGAGATCGCCTATCGGCCGGCCCGCGTGCTGATGCAGGATTTCACCGGCGTTCCGGCCGTGGTCGATCTTGCCGCAATGCGCGACGCCATGGCTTCGCTCGGCGGCGATCCGCAGAAGATCAACCCGCTGGTGCCGGTCGACCTCGTCATCGACCATTCCGTCATCGTCGACGAATTCGGCACGCCGATGGCCTTCGCCCGCAATGTCGAGCTGGAATATGAGCGCAACGAAGAGCGCTACAAATTCCTGAAATGGGGCCAGCAGGCGTTCCGCAACTTCCGCGTCGTGCCGCCCGGCACCGGCATCTGCCATCAGGTCAACCTCGAATATCTCGGCCAGGTGGTGTGGACCAACACCGAGGACGGCGAAACCACAGCCTATCCCGACACCTGCGTCGGCACCGATTCGCACACCACCATGATCAACGGCCTGGGCGTGCTCGGCTGGGGCGTCGGCGGCATCGAGGCCGAGGCGGCCATGCTCGGCCAGCCGGTCTCCATGCTGCTGCCGGAAGTCATCGGCTTCCGTCTCACCGGCAAGCTGAAAGAGGGCGTCACCGCCACCGACCTCGTGCTCACCGTCACCCAGATGCTGCGCAAGAAGGGGGTCGTCGGCAAGTTCGTCGAGTTCTTCGGCCCGGGCCTCTCCAACATGACGCTGGCCGACCGCGCCACCATCGGCAACATGGCCCCCGAATATGGCGCCACCTGCGGTTTCTTCCCAGTCGACTCGGAAACCATCCGCTATCTCACAATGTCCGGCCGCAGCGAGGACCGCATCGCGCTGGTCGAGGCCTACGCCAAGGCGCAGGGCCTGTGGCGTGAAACCGGCTCGGCCGACCCTGTCTTCACTGATCTGCTCGAGCTCGAACTTGGTTCCGTCGTGCCGTCGATGGCCGGCCCCAAGCGGCCTGAAGGCCGCGTCGCCCTGGAAGGCATTCCGGAAGGCTTCGCCAAGGCGATGGAGACCGAATACAAGAAGGCGGCCGAAATCTCCAAGCGCTATGCCGTCGAAGGCACCGACCATGATCTCGGTCACGGCGATGTCGTCATTGCCGCCATCACCTCCTGCACCAACACCTCGAACCCGAGCGTGCTGATCGGCGCCGGTCTTTTGGCCCGCAATGCCAACCGGCTCGGTTTGAAGCAGAAGCCGTGGGTGAAGACCTCGCTGGCTCCCGGCAGCCAGGTGGTCGCCGAATATCTGGAGAAATC
>NZ_RZPF01000877.1:0-2341 GCF_004022735.1 Mesorhizobium sp. M7A.F.Ca.AU.001.01.1.1 | reverse complement strand
ACGATAAGCACGCCGTGGCGCGGGCGGTGGATGTGACGATCGCCGAGATCGTTTCGAGTGGTGACGAGAACACCGCCATGACGCTGATGGCCGGCGGCGCCGTGCAACTGGTGCGCAAGCTCCATCAAAACGGCGAGATTGACGCCTTCATCGCCATCGGCGGTTCGATGGGAACCGATCTGGCGCTCGACGTGGCGCTTTGCCTGCCGCTCGGCGTGCCGAAATTCGTCGTCTCGACCATCGCCTATTCGCACCTCATCCCACCCGAGCGCGTCGCGCCCGACCTGATGATGATCCTCTGGGCGGGCGGGCTGTACGGCCTCAACTCGATCTGCAGGCTGGTCCTGTCACAGGCCTGTGGTGCGGTCGTCGGCGCGGCGAAAATCGTGCTGGCGTCGCGCGTGTCGGCGCGGGCAACAGGCCCGACCATCGGCATGACCTCGCTCGGCAGCAGCTGCCTGCGCTACATGAAGACGCTGAAGCCGGCGCTGGAACAGCGCGGCTATGACGTTGCCGTCTTCCACACCACCGGAATGGGCGGCCGCGCCTTCGAATCGATTGCCGGCCAAGACCATTTCTGCGCGGTGTTCGACTTCAGCCTGCAGGAGATCACCAACCATCTCGCGGGCTCCGTCGTCAGTTCCGGCACCGACCGGCTGGAGAATGCCGGTGCCCGCGGCGTTCCGCAGATCGCAGCACCCGGCGCGGTCGACATGGTCGACCTGCCGACCTGGCAGGATTTGCCGGCTAAATTCTCGACGCGACCGTTTCATGCCCACAACAGGCTGATCGCTTCGATCACCGTCGATGCCGACGATCGCCGCCAGGTCGCCAGGACCATCGCCGCCAAGCTCGGTGCCGCCCGAGGCCGCTCCGCCTTCATCCTGCCGTCCCAGGGCATCCAGGAATGGGACGTGGAGGGCGAGCCGCTCTATGAGCCGGAAGCCCTGGCCGCCTTCACTGACGAAATGCGCAAGGTCATTCCCGCCGGCGTCGAGTTCCACGAGATCGACGCTCACATCAACAGCGACGACTTCGTCGGCAAGGCGCTCGAGATCTTCGACCGCTGGGTCGAGGAAGGCATCGTTCCGCGCGGCAAGCCGGCCGAGGGAGTGGCGGCGTGAGTGCTGTTCCCGTCCAGGCGCTTGTCCTCGATTTCGGCGGCGTCGTCACCCGCACGCTGTTCGAGACCCACGCCTTGACCGAACAGGCGCTCGGCCTCGCGCCGGGGACGCTGCAATGGCGCGGGCCGTTCGATCCGGGCAGCGATCCGCTGTGGCGCGCCATGCAGGCCGACGAGATCAGCGAGCGTGACTATTGGCGCACACGCACAAGCGAGGTCGGCCGTCTGGTGGGGGAGGACTGGCAGGCGATGGAGACCTTCGTCCGGCGCGCGCGAGGGGCCGAGCCGGAAAAGGTGGTGCGGCCGGAGGCTGACAGCACCATTCGCACGGTGCATGCCGCCGGTTTTCGACTGGCCATCCTGTCCAATGAACTCGACCTGTTCTACGGCGCCGACTTCCGCCAGCGGCTGCCGTTGCTCGGCCTGTTCGATGTTATCATCGACGCCACTTACACCGGCATCCTCAAGCCCGACCCGCGTGCCTATGCCTTCGTCACCGAGGCGCTTGGCCTGCCTGCCGGCGCTTGCGTCTTCGTCGACGACCAGCGGCGCAATGTCGATGGCGGCTGTGCTGCCGGCATGCGCACGGTGCATTTCGACGTCGCTCGCCCGGCTCATTCCTATGCCGAGGCGCTCGGCCATTTCGACCTCGTCCCAGTTGCCTGAGATTTTTGCGGAGTCCATTATGCGCGACATCAATTTTCTCACCGAAACCAACGCCAAGCCGATCTGGCATCCGATGGCGCATCCGGCCGAGATGCGGGCCAACCCGCCAAAGGTGATCATGAAAGGCGAGGGTGTGATGGTCACCGACATCGCCGGCAACACCGTGCTCGACGCCGTCGGCGGCCTGTGGAACGTCAATCTCGGCTACAGCTGCGAACCGATCAAGAAAGCGATCGCCGACCAGCTTGGCGCGCTGCCCTATTATTCCGGCTTTCGCGGCACCTCGACCGGCCCGTCGATCGAGCTCGCCTACGAACTCTGCGAATGGTTCGAGCCAGAAGGCATGGTGCGGACGTTTTTCACTTCGGGCGGCTCGGATTCGGTCGAAACGGCACTTCGGCTGGCGCGGCAGTACTGGAAGATCCGCGGCCAGGCCGACCGGACCAAGTTCCTGGCGCTGAAGAAAGGCTACCACGGCACGCATTTCGGTGGCGCGTCGGTCAACGGCAACGCCAATTTCCGCCGCAACTACGAGCCGCTGCTGCCGGGCGT
>NZ_RZPF01000876.1:0-2343 GCF_004022735.1 Mesorhizobium sp. M7A.F.Ca.AU.001.01.1.1 | reverse complement strand
GTGCCGCTGTTTGCCGGCGCCGACGAAGACGTCGCGCCCGCCGCGCCCGACCAGCCGCCGGTTGCCACGGAACCGCTGATCCCCGATCAACCCGCCGCGACACCGCGCTGGGGACGCGGAAACGCTTCCAGTTCGGACTGAACCGATTTGAGCCACTTGCAGCGTATTGACGTGCAGGGTTGCCGCAACTACGGAAACGTCTCCGCCGCAACCTAAGGCGGGCAAAGACCAGAATTTCCATCCGGCCAGAATTTCCACCTGGAATGTCGGCTTTCGACAACTCAGAACGGGTGCAGGCTGTTATAGCGCGCCCAATTAGCGTGAAGAGGTGACAGGCAAATGAAGATCCTTGTGCCCGTGAAGCGGGTTGTGGATGCGAACGTCAAGGTTCGCGTGAAGGCTGATGGTTCGGCGGTGGAGCTCGCCAACGTCAAGATGGCGATGAACCCGTTCGACGAGATCGCGGTTGAAGAAGCGATCCGGCTGAAGGAAGCTGGCAAGGCGGAAGAAATCATCGTCGTCTCGATCGGCCCGCAGCAGGCGCAGGAAACCCTGCGCACGGCGCTCGCCATGGGCGCCGACCGCGCCATCCTGGTCAAGACCGACGAACAGACCGAGCCGCTCGGCGTCGCCAAGGTGCTGAAGGGCGTCGTCGACGCCGAGCAGCCCGGCCTCGTCATCCTCGGCAAGCAGGCGATCGACGACGATTCCAACCAGACCGGCCAGATGCTGGCGGCACTGTTGGGCTGGGCGCAGGGCACCTTCGCCTCCAAGATCGTGCTCGACGGCGACAAGGCCAAGGTGACGCGGGAAGTCGATGGCGGCCTGCAGACGGTGGAACTGAAGATGCCGGTGATCGTCACCGCCGACCTTCGCCTCAACCAGCCGCGCTATGCCTCGCTGCCCAACATCATGAAGGCCAAGAAGAAACAGCTCGACGAGAAGAGCCCGGCCGACTACGGCGCCGACGTCAAGCCGCGGCTGAAGGTCATCAAGACCGAAGAGCCGAGCGGCCGCAAGGCAGGCGTCAAGGTCAAGAGCGTCGCTGAGCTGGTCGACAAGCTGAAGAACGAAGCCGGCGTGCTGTAAGGAAATCCGATGAGGCCGGCCTGCAAACGGCTGGCTTCTCCGCTTCCGGTGCTCACGTACAGAAGTACGCTCCGCTCCGGTTCTCGAAACCAACCGTTTTCGACTCGGCCTGACCGGATTTCAGGGAGCCGCGAAGACGAAAGTCAGGAATATCATCAATGGCTATTCTTCTGATTGCAGAACACGACAACGCAACCCTTTCCGACCAGACCGCCAAGGCGCTGTCGGCCGCGCTGCAGATCGGCTCGGACGTGCATGTGCTGGTTGCCGGCAAGGGCGCCAAGCCGGCAGCCGACGCTGCCGCCAAGCTGAAGGGCGTGAGCAAGGTGCTGTTGGCCGAGGCCGACGAGCTTGCCGAGCGCCTGGCCGAACCGACGGCAGCGCTCATTGTGTCGCTGGCGGGCGCCTACGACACCATCATCGCGCCGGCGACCTCGTCGGGCAAGAATGTCGCGCCGCGCGTGGCTGCGCTCCTCGATGTCGCGCAGGTGTCCGAGATCATCGAAGTCGTATCGCCCGACACCTTCAAGCGGCCGATCTATGCCGGCAACGCCATCCAGACGGTGCAGTCGAGCGACGCCAAGAAGGTGATCACCGTGCGCACCGCCTCCTTCCAGGCAGCCCCCGAGGGCGGCTCGGCAGCCGTCGAGACCGTTAAGGCCGCGGCGAATCCGGGCCTCTCCACCTTCATCGAGAACAAGCTTTCCGAGACCGACCGTCCGGAGCTGACCTCGGCCAAGATCATCATCTCGGGCGGCCGCGCGCTGGGCTCCTCGGAGAAATTCCAGGAGGTCATCCTGCCGGTTGCCGACAAGCTCGGCGCCGCGGTCGGCGCTTCCCGCGCCGCCGTCGATGCCGGCTATGCGCCGAACGATTGGCAGGTCGGCCAGACCGGCAAGGTGGTTGCCCCCGATCTCTACATCGCGGTCGGCATCTCCGGCGCCATCCAGCACCTTGCCGGCATGAAGGATTCCAAGGTCATCGTCGCCATCAACAAGGACGAGGAGGCGCCGATTTTCCAGGTTGCCGACTACGGCCTCGTCGGCGACCTGTTCGTCATCCTGCCGGAACTGCAAAAGGCGCTTTGACGCTTTCTGCCAAAGCGTATTAAATGGTGAGGGTGGGGTAGACGAAGTCGCCCCGCCCTTTTAGTTTGCACCGCACAAAAAGCAGGCCGCAAAGGCTGAAAGCAATCCAGCAAAAGTGCGCAGCGGTTTTGCGTCCGGGATTGCGGTAAAATAAAAGGTGGAGCGC
>NZ_RZPF01000875.1:0-2349 GCF_004022735.1 Mesorhizobium sp. M7A.F.Ca.AU.001.01.1.1 | reverse complement strand
CGTCGCCAAGCTCAACGATGTCACCAATCCGGCCGTCATATCGGCGATCGAAATGACGGCAAAAGCCGGCGTCGCCGCCGGTATCATGGTCGGCATGTGCGGTGAGGCGGCCGGCCGTCCGGATCTGATTGCGACCTTCGTGAAGATGGGGCTGACCGAACTCTCGATGAGCCCGGCTTCGATCCAGCGCGCCAAGAAAGCGATCATGGCCATGGCCGCTGAAGGCTAGCCCAGGCCGGCTGACTACGGCAGATGGGCAAGCAAGGTGGCGAAGACCGGTGTCAGCTCAGCGATCGGGTTTGCCTTGGCGCAAGCCTGAACGATGCGATCGTGGCGAATATCCGCCGCCAGGATCGCGATCTCCAGCATGTCCGGCTCCGGCGCGCCGTCGCTGCCGGTGGTCGCCAGGCCGCAGGCCAAAGCGAGCGGCGCCAGGCAGCTTATGTCGAGCGCCCGGCCGCCCGCCGGCGTTCCCGGCACGGTCTCGGCAAAGCGAACGGGACGCTGATTGAGGCACTCGACCAGCAGCGCCGAGCAGGTGGCCGCGATTGCCTGCAGTCCGGCACCCGGCGCGGCCAATGCGGCCAGGAGATCGCCATGCCGCTTGCGCATCGTGGCATGGACGGCCGCGAAATCGGCTTCGTGGATGCGGGCATTGTCGATGTTCAGGCCGGCAAGCACCGCTTTGGTCAGATAATACATATCGCGCCGGAACAGGCGCTCGGCGTCCAGTTGGCGATCCTCGTTGCCGACCGGGAAATAGGTGCCGAGGCCCTTCACCGTGGTGCCGTCCACCTTGATCGGGCGCTCATGCGGGACGAAAGCTTCGGCGATCGACAGTGCTTCGTCGACGGCACTCGCGGCATGGCTGAGCAGGCCTTCGATGCCCTTGCCTGGAAACGGCGGCAGATGGCTGGTTGCTTCGCGCAGGATGCTGGCATCGCCGCTGCCGTCATGGCGGCTCTGGCGGATGATTTCGCGGACTTCCCGCAGCCGGTCCTTCAGATTGACGCGGACATCTTCGGAGATTTGTCGGAGCATCGCGGATCGCCTTGAAATTTGCTGCGGATAGCGGACCGGGGCAGCCGCCACTCTCTACATTGTTCCTATCGATAGGTAGATCAATAGGCGATACTAGACCAGCATGCAGAATCGGCGGCGGCGCCCTCGTCCGTCGCCGCAGGGGGAGAGACAGACTTGGGCAGACGACGACAGGGCGAAAGCGAAGACGGTCGAGGCGAGGCAACCGAGCAGGTCGCCAGCGAAAGCCGGACGGATCGCCTCAGGATTCGCGCCGCCTGGATGTATTTCGTCGAACAGATGACGCAGAACGAGATCGCCGACGTGCTCGGCGTCGGTCGCGTCACCATCGTGCGCATGCTGGCGGATGCCCGGGCGCGCAACGAAGTGAAGATCACCATCGAGAGCGAATTGTCGGAAATCGTGCGGCTTGAGCGCGCATTGGAGAAGACGTTCGGGCTGCAGCAGGCGCTGGTGGCGCCGCTTTCGGCAGCCGATGCCGATCCCATACCAGCGATCAGTGCCAAAACCGGCAGCTTCCTGTCGGACACGATGAAGTCCGGCATGCGGGTCGGTGTCGGCTGGGGGCAGACGCTGTTCTCGAGCCTGCCTTTCATCAGCGCCAAGTCGCTCACCGACTTCAAGGTGATTTCGCTGCTTGGCGGTGTCGGCGTCGTGCGCCGGGTCAACCCAGCCGAGTTCGCCTGGCGCTTCGCTCAGATATTCCAGGGCGACGGCTATCTGATGCCGACACCAGCCGTGGTCGACAGCGTCGAGACCAAGATCGCCCTGATCGAGCGCTGCGGCCTGCAGGAGATTTTCGAAATGGCCGACGTGCTCGATGCCGTTCTGCTGAGCGTCGGCGGGATCGCCTCGGCCACCACCTTCTCTCGTGGTGGCTTCCTCAAGGAGGCGGATCGGGAGGCCCTGCTTGCGCGTGGCGCCGTGGGTGACCTCCTGTTCCATTTCTTCGACCGCAACGGCGATCTGGTCGACCACCCCGTCAACAGCCACGTGATGTCGGTGGATGTCGACCGTCTGCGCAAGGCACCGATCCGCATCCTCACCTCCGGTGGCGAGGAGAAAACCGAAGCGCTGCTCGGCGCCATGACCCTCATCGCCCCAACCATCCTGATCACCGACGAGGAGAGCGCGCGGCGCATGCTGGAAGCGGTCAGCGGAAGCTGAAGCTGTCCATGATGTAGTCCGGCCAGGCCTGCTGTTCGTCGAAAACAGCGGCGAGATCCGGTGTGTCCGCCAGTATTCCGCTCAGCACCAGCGCGGTGGCGATGCCGGTGCTGTTTCCCCCCGATATGTCGTGTTCGACGC
>NZ_RZPF01000874.1:0-2360 GCF_004022735.1 Mesorhizobium sp. M7A.F.Ca.AU.001.01.1.1 | reverse complement strand
GTACCAAAGGCCATAGTAGATGTCGCCTTTGTAGGCGCTGAGCGCGAACACGGTTGCCGGCAGCAGTCCACCGAACCAGCCATTGCCGATGTGATAGGGCAGCGACATGCCGGTGTAGCGAATGCGGGTCGGGAACATCTCGACCAGGATCGCCGCGATCGGCCCGTAGACCATGGTCACGAACAGCACCAGGATGAACAGGATGCCGATCGTCATTGGCCAGTTCACTGCTGCAGGATCGGCGAACATGGCGAACGCGCCGCCGCCTGGAATGTTGTAGACGGTGACTTCGGGTGCGCCCGCTGCCTCATCGGTGGTCAGCAGCTTGTCCTTGACCGCCTGGTCGATCGGCACCGTCGCCTTTTCACCGGCACGGATGGCAGCGGCGTCCAGCTTCAGTTCCGGGTTGGCGGCAACAAACGCATCGAGCTTCTGGTCCGCAACCTTGGCTGCCGCGCGCTTCAGCGGATAGCCGCCGTCCTGCAGCGACATATTGACGGCCTTGATGAAGGCCGCTTCCTTGGCCTTGGCCTGATCACCGGCGGCGATGGCGTCATAGGACTCGACCGTCTCATTGCCGATTTTGACAGATGCGGGTGTGCCGGCGGCAGCCGTCGACACCACGTCATAGGGAACCGAGTTCTTGGTCAGGAACGAAGTCGCGATATCGCAGGATGTCGTGAACTTCGCCGTGCCAACCGGATTGAACTGGAATTTGCAGTCGCCCGGCGCCGCGGTCACCGTCGCCCTGGTGTTCTGCTGCGCCGTGGCGAGTGCCGGATTGGCAGCCCATGTCAGTGCCTTGAACAGCGGGAAGGTGCAGACAATCGCCAGCGCAAGGCCCGCCATGATGATCGGCTTGCGGCCGATCTTGTCGGAGAGCCAGCCGAAGACGACGAAGAAGATCGAACCGACCGCCAGGGCGACCGCGATCATGATGTTGACCGACTGCGCGTCGACCTTGAGCACGTTGGTCAAGAAGAACAGCGCGTAGAACTGGCCATTGTACCAGACCACGGCCTGACCGGCTGTGAGGCCGAGCAGCGCCAGCAGTGCAATCTTGGCGTTCTTCCATTGGCCGAAGGCTTCCGTCAGCGGCGCCTTGGAGCCCTTTCCCTCATCCTTCATGCGCTGGAAGGTCGGGGATTCGGAAAGCGAAAGCCGAATCCAGATCGAGATGCCGAGCAGCAGAAAAGACACGATGAACGGAATACGCCAGCCCCAGGCAGCATAGTTTTCCTTGCTCAATGAAGCCTGTACGATCAGGATCACAACCAGCGACAGGAACAGGCCGAGCGTCGCGGTGGTCTGGATCCACGAGGTGTAGTAGCCGCGCCGGTTGTCCGGCGCATGTTCGGCGACGTAAGTGGCCGCGCCGCCATATTCGCCACCCAGAGCCAGGCCCTGCAGCATGCGCAGGATGATCAGGATCACGGGAGCGGCGATGCCCAAAGTGGCATAGCCGGGCAGCAAGCCGACCAGGAAGGTCGATAGGCCCATGATCGTCATGGTGACAAGAAAAGTATATTTACGGCCGACAAGGTCACCGATGCGGCCGAACAGCAGTGCGCCGAACGGGCGCACAAGGAAGCCTGCGGCGAAAGCCAACAGCGCGAAAATGTTGCGGGTCGCTTCCGGAATGGCTGGGCTGAAAAAGGTCGAACCGATGAACACCGCCAGCGAGCCATAAAGATAGAAATCATACCATTCGAAAACGGTGCCGAGCGAGGAAGCGAAGATGACTTTCTTCTCTTCCCGCGTCATGCCGCGGCTTGTTCCGCCGGCGGTCGATGCTATTGCCATTGCGTTATCCTCCCGTGAGACCCGTTCTCAATGCTGCGCGACACTGTCCGCGTTCTCCTCCGAGCACGGACTCAACGACAGCCATTCGGGAAAAATGACAGAAAGCGCCCGCCAAAGGCAGCGCGTCTTTGGGATTATGACTTTGGTATTAGGTGCGCTGCGGGATGAAACCGGGCGAGTTGGGAAACCCCTAGCCCTTGAGCGCTTGCAGCAGGCCGGCGGCAGCCATCATGTCGCGCTTGCGAGCCGCGCGGCGGGCAACGGCCTCCGCATCCTGCCCCCAATGCTCGATCTGCCAGTCCTCGTCGACATGAGCAGCGGCCCAGGCAGCCTCAGCGTCGATCTCGCCGAAATCGACAGCCAGCGCCAGCAGCGCCGAACCGGTCAGCGACGTCATCACATGGATGGCGGCGAGCCGCAGCGGCTCGGCGCGCTGGGCAAGATGGCTGCCCAGCACGGCGATGGTCTCGCGCGGCTGCTCGACATGGATGATGCCCTCGGCCAGATTGAAGCGGGCTCCGAGCGTCCTCGCCCAGTCGATCACCGGATCCCAATGC
>NZ_RZPF01000873.1:0-2363 GCF_004022735.1 Mesorhizobium sp. M7A.F.Ca.AU.001.01.1.1 | reverse complement strand
GCTTATACTGCTGCGGCGCCTGCGGCAGCGCATAGAAGGTGCCGGGATGGATGCGCGACGGCACCAGGAAGTCGCGCGCGCCTTCCGGCGACGACGCGGTCAGGATCGGCGTCGAGAATTCGGTGAAGCCGACCTCGCCCATGCGCTTGCGCATTTCGGCGATGATTTTTGTCCGCGCAATGATGTTCTTGTGCAGCGTCTCGCGGCGCAGGTCGAGAAAACGGTATTTCAGCCTGATATCCTCGGGATAGTCAGGCTCGCCGAACACCGGCAGCGGCAATTCCTTGGCCGCCGACAGCACCTCGATCTCGCGGGCGAAGATCTCGATCTCGCCGGTCGGCAGATTGGCGTTGGTGGTCTCGGGCAAGCGCGCCTTGACCTCGCCGTCGACGCGGATGACCCACTCGCCGCGCACGGTCTCGGCGACCTTGAAGGCAGGCGAATCCGGATCGGCGACGATCTGGGTCAGGCCATAATTGTCGCGCAGGTCGATGAAGAGCAGGCCGCCATGATCGCGCACGCGATGCACCCAGCCGGACAGGCGAACGGTCGAGCCGACGTCGCTCTTCCTCAACTGGGCACAGGTATGGCTGCGGTAACGGTGCATTGTCATTGGTAAAGTCCGGGGTGCTGGGTTGCAGGCCAAGCATCAAGCCCGGCCTCAAAATTTGCGCGAAAAGCGCATGGGAGGCCGGATTTGTCAAGGCAAGCGGCTTCGACAGGACATCCGTTGTAAACTTGGGCGGCACAATGGATAGCGATATCCTCTACCGCTACGTTTACGGCAAATGAGATCAGGATATGCAAAACCAGAAGCTCTTTCTGACACCTCAAGAGCGCAGCCGCATCGTCAACCTGCTTGACGCGGCTCGCATAGACGATTGGGCGCGGTTCAAAGCCCTCTCCGATGGTGACTTTCCGAACGACGAATCGATGCGGGAGCAGTTCGACGGATCGCGGCTCATAATCGACTACGATCGTATCGACCCGGAACAGCAATTCGCTGTTGGCGTAGATCCCGACGGTTTCCGGCTCATCACCGGTCAGTTGCCTCCGCGCGACGATCAACGGCAACAGGTGATCATGACGATCTATAGCAAGAACCTAAACGACGGCCCGTTCATAAGCGTTTGGACCTTCCACGAAGAGTTGGACATATCCTCGCTGTAGTTTGCCGGGAATTGCTGCTGGCGTTGGCCAGGGCGATGGTCCAAGAAGGGATCACCGACACGTGATCGCCTCTTCATGTCCTCCATCCGCCCGATGATCCCGCTTCTTCTCGCCGCAGGCATCCTGCTCGGCGGCAATGGGCTGCAGAGCACGCTGATCGCGCTGCGCGGCGCGCAGGAAGGGTTTTCCGCTTCCGACATAGGCCTGATGGGCACCTTCTACTTCGCCGGCTTCCTGCTCGGCTGCCTAGCCATCACCCGCATCATGAAGGCGGTCGGCCATATCAGGGCATTTTCGGCGCTGGCGGCAATCGCCTCAGTCGGCACCTTGCTCCTGGTGCTGGTCATCGATCCGGTGATGTGGTGCGCGGTGCGTCTTGCCGGCGGCTTCTGCTTCGCCGGGCTGTTCACCATCGTCGAAAGCTGGCTGAATTCCGGCGTCAGCAATCACGATCGGGCACGCGTGCTGGCGATCTACCGGATGGTCGACATCGGTTCGGTGACATCAGCCCAGTTCCTGATCCCGATCTTCGGCGCTGGCGGTTTCGCTATCTTCGCCATCATGTCGATGATGATCACGCTGTCGCTGGTGCCGGTGTCGCTCGGCGACCGCTCCAACCCGACACCACCCGAAGAGGTCAAGCTCGACCTGGCGCGCGTCTGGCGGATTTCGCCGCTGGGCTGCTTCGGCTGCATCGCCGTCGGCGTCACCAACAGCGCCTTTCGCACCTTGTCCCCGGTCTATGCCGAGCAGATCGGCATGTCGGTCGCCGATGTCGTGACCTTCGTCAGCGTCGGCATCTTCGGCGGCGCCATCATCCAGTATCCGCTCGGCTACCTCTCCGACCGCTGGGACCGGCGCCGGGTGCTGCTGATGACGACCTGCTGCGCGATGCTTTCGGCGCTGGCGCTGGTGTTCATCGCCGGTAGCAATCCGCTGCTCAACTTCGTCCTCGTCTTCATCTTCGGCTGTTTCGCCATGCCGCTCTATTCGTTGTCGGCGGCCCACTCCAACGATCGCGCCGACACCGGCGAGTTCGTGCTGATCAACGCGGCGCTGATGCTGTTCTATTCCTTCGGCGCGATCGGCGGCCCGTTCGCCGCCTCGACGGCGATGCAATATTTCGGACCGGGCGCCCTGTTTGTATTCAGCGCGGTGGTCTATGCGATCTTCATCGGTGTCATCCTCTGACG
>NZ_RZPF01000872.1:0-2377 GCF_004022735.1 Mesorhizobium sp. M7A.F.Ca.AU.001.01.1.1 | reverse complement strand
AATCGGCGGCCCGAGGATAGCGGTGACGAGGCCGCCGGCCAGCACGAAGGAGATGGCGCGCGCCTTGAATTCCGGCGGTGCGTTGTCAGCGGCGGCGAAGCGGAACTGCTGGACGAAGGCGCCGCCGACACCGATCGTGAGCAAGCCAAAGGCAAACAGCCAGAAGCTCCCTTGAAAAAGCGCAAGCGTGGCGATCAGGCCGCCAAGCGCCGTGACGATCGTTCCGGTCATGAAGCCGCCGCGCTGGCCCATTCTGCGGATGATGGCCGCTGCGGGCAGCGCGCCGAGCGCCACGCCGATGTTGAAGCCGGTGATCGGCGCTGTCGCCAATGATTTGTCGGGGCCAAGCAGATATTGCCCGGCCAGCGCGCCCACGGAGATGGCGATGGGGGCCGCCGAGCCGATGATCGCCTGCGATGCGGCCAGGATCAGCGCCGTGCGGCGCGCCTCGCTGCCTGCCTCGACGGCGATTGCCGTCATGATGCGTCCTTGCCGCGCCCCTCGCCACGCACCCGGCGTGACACACGGTCGAGCACGGCATTGACCAGCTTCGGCTCGTCTTCCTCGTAGAAGGCCTTGGCGATGTCGACATATTCGGAGACTATGACGGCGACCGGGACATCCTCGCGCTTCATCAGTTCGTAGACACCGGCGCGCAGGATGGCGCGCAGCGTCGAATCGAGCCGCGACAGCGGCCAGTCCTCGGTCAGCGCCTGGCGGATGATCGGATCGATGGTCTTCTGGTTCTCGACGACACCCGCCAGGATAGCGCGAAACCATTGCGCATCGGCCTCGCGATAGAGCGCGCCGTCGACTTCCTTGCCAAGGCGAAACGCCTCGTACTCGGCGGTGATCTCGAAGACACCGCTGCCGGCGACATCCATCTGATAGAGCGCCTGCACGGCGGCCAGACGGGCAGCGCCGCGCTTGTTGGCGTGGCGCATCGCGGGCTGCCCGGGCGAAGCGGGTTCGCTCACGATCGCGCTCCCAATTGTTCCTTGAGGGCAATCATGGTCAGCGCCGCACGCGCGGCAAAGCCGCCCTTGTCGCCTTCCGAGCGCTTGGCGCGAGTCCAGGCCTGGGCGTCATTCTCGGTGGTGAGGATGCCGTTGCCGATGCAGACCGAGTCCTGCACGCTCAAATCCATGAGCGCGCGGCTGGATTCATTGGCGACAATGTCGAAATGATAGGTGTCGCCGCGGATGACGGTGCCGAGCGCGACAAAGCCATCATAATGTGTGCCGCCTTCCGTCGCGCCGTCCAGTGCAAAGGTGATCACCGCGGGGATCTCCAGCGAACCTGGAACGGTGACGACGTCATAAGTCGCGCCCGCCTCATCGAGCGCGCTTGTCGCGCCATCGAGCAGCGCGTCGGCAAGGTCGTCGTGAAAGCGCGCTTCGACAATGAGCAGATGCGCCTTCGCCTTCGGACGAATGAAGGCTTTGCCGTGTTGGGATGTACCAGCCATAAAAGTCTCCGGGGAGTTGCCGGTGACTTAGGCCGAAGCCGGGTTCATCGCAAGCGGAAGATTGCTGGATGGACTCCTGTCCTATCGATCCTCTCGCGTATGCCACAGGCGCAACACAGAAATTGTCGTGTTCTGTATCTCGTAACGAATTTCGTAGCTGCCTACCAAAATGCGACGCACTTCTCGTGGT
This sequence comes from Mesorhizobium sp. M7A.F.Ca.AU.001.01.1.1, assembly GCF_004022735.1. Classification (NCBI taxonomy): domain Bacteria; kingdom Pseudomonadati; phylum Pseudomonadota; class Alphaproteobacteria; order Hyphomicrobiales; family Phyllobacteriaceae; genus Mesorhizobium; species Mesorhizobium sp. M7A.F.Ca.AU.001.01.1.1. Next base: position 719 of record NZ_RZPF01000872.1, on the reverse strand, counting down.
TCGAACTCTTCCAGTCTCTCACCGATGCGCGGATATTCGACCAACCGTGCCGGCGCGGCAGTAAGCGACTGCACGGCACGTGCGGCCGCCGGGCCATTTGCTAGCACGAGAAAATCATGTAGCCGGACCAAGTCGGACAAAGCCTTGTTGGTCCATTTCAACTCCATCAACGAGGCACCGGCAGTGGCTTGTCGGTACCAAGACTCTCAGCCCACGCCTGCACGGCCTGGTGATCGATGACCCGTCCTGCGTCGACATCGGCCATTGCTTCAAGCGTGAGCCGTCGGCGCTCCTCCTCCAAATCCACCCACGCGGAAAGAGCTTGTTTGACGATCCAGCCGCGTGGGCGCTCAAGGCGGGCAGCCAGTTGATCTACCTTTTCAGCCAGCGGCAGCGGAACGTGAGCGGTGATTACTTTTGTATCCATCAGAGCCTCACAATCAGATTTAATCATAGCGATTAAAACTGATTAAGTCGAGTGCAGCAGCACTTAAAGCCCCTCTTTCGTCGCCTCGACCAGCCGCGCCGCATAACGCGCCATGGTGTCGATCTCGAGATTAACGCGGTCACCGACCTTGCGCTCACCCCAGGTGGTCACGGTCAGCGAATGGTGGATCAAAAGCACGTCGAAGCGCGCGCCTTCGACCTTGTTGACGGTGAGCGAGGTGCCGTCGAGCGCGACCGATCCCTTGGGCGCAATGAACTTCGCCAGGTCTCGC
>NZ_RZPF01000871.1:0-2381 GCF_004022735.1 Mesorhizobium sp. M7A.F.Ca.AU.001.01.1.1 | reverse complement strand
CTCCAGCATCGAGCAGCATTACAATATGGACGGGTTCGAGCCGCCATTCTCCATCGTTGCCTATCTCAGGGCATTTGCCACCTCGCTGCTGCGTGCCGTCAGCCTGAACAGCTGGGTCGGCGTGTCGGTGCTGGCACTGGCCGGCTGGTTTGCTGCCGACCGCGCCGGCTTCCGCCTCGACCGCCGCGCCGGCATCCTGTTCGCGGCACTGGTGCTCGGCGCGCTGGCGAAGTTCACCGTCTTCCCGATCCACGACACGCGCATCTATTTCCCGCATCTGATCCCGCCATTCCTGCTGCTGGCGACGCCGTTCATGGCGTTGTGGGCGGCCGTGGCTCGCGGCCAGAATCGCGCTGCCATGCAAATCATTCCCGGAGACAAGTCATGAGTTCGCTATCCAGCCTGGCGCGCGTTGCCCTGTCGCTCGGTCTTCCCAGTGGCGTTCTCGATCGCGGGCCGTCGCTGCGCGGCACGAAATTCCTGGCCAAGGCAGCGCTGAAGGCGCGGTTTGGTGGGGCGGGGCGGCCGTTCCAGATGGTCAATGTCGGCGCCTGCGACGGCGCGCTCTTCGACGATGTGACGCCGTGGCTGCACAGGATTCCCGGTGCACGCGCGATGCTGGTCGAGCCGATCCCCTACAATCAGAAACGGCTGCGCGCCAACTACCCCGACATCAGCCGCTTCATCATCGAGCCGGTGGCGGTGACGAAGACAAAGGGCACGATCACCGTCCACACTTTCGATGCCGCCGCGCTCGAGGCCGGCACGCTGCCCATCGAATTCATCGGCTGTTCGTCGGTCACCGACACCAATCTGATGTCGGGCAAGAATGCCTGGGGCGAGGCCGACGCCAACTTCAACAAGTTCGCGCCGCATCTCAGGGACATCGAGGTGCCATCCGAGACCTTGCTGACGCTGCTCGACCGCAACGGCATCACCCATATCGACGCCTTCCTCGTCGATTGCGAGGGCGCCGACTGGATCGTCTTCGAACAACTCGACCTCAAGCGCTACCGTCCCGGCATGATCAAGGTCGAGGTCGGCGCGCTGCCGGCCGCCGAGATCGGCCAGGTCGTGGTCAAGCTGAAGACATCAGGCTATCAGGTCGGTTTCCAGGCCGAGGACATCTGGGCCTTCGTGTGAAGGAAGATAGAGCAGACGACCCCCTCCATTGCTACAAAGACGTGGCCTAGTCCTCTCTGAACGCACGACTGATCTGATCGGAAAGCGGCTTCACGAAATATGAAAACGCAGACCGTTCGTGGGTCTTGATAAAGGCCTCAACGGGCATTCCCGGAAGAACAATGAGTCCGTCTAGCCGCGCCAGTTCTTCGGGCGCTACCACGAAGCGCACCTGATAGTAGGAAGATCCTGAGCGCTCGTTAGTCGTCAGGTCAGCTGCAATACGGACAACCGTCCCATTGAGTTCTGGCGTGGTACGCTGATTGAATGCCGAGAGGCGTAGCACTGCCTTCTGCCCAAGCTCAATCTGGTCGATGTCGCGCGGTGCGATCTGGGCATCCAGCGCGAGCCCGCCGCTATCGGGAACGATCGACATAATCACATCCCCTGGCGAAATGACGCCGCCGACAGTGTGAAATGCCAGTTGGTGCACGATGCCAGCCTGTGGAGCGATGATGTCGATTCGCTTGAGTTGATCCTCGGCCGCGATCTTTCGCTCGATATATTCTCCGATCTGACCTTGCACTTCACGAAGTTCGGCGCTCACTTCAGTTTTCAGGTCGGAGTCGATCTGCAGGATCTGCAGTCTAGCTTCCGATATTCGGCCTGCTGCTTGAGCCTGGCCGGCCATCGCCTCGCCTCGATCACCGCCGAGGGTCGCCGCCTCTCGCTCCAGGTCGTTCAATCGCAACACAGAAACAATGCCCTTTGCCCGGAGCACTTGAAGCGAGGCGATCTCGGCATCAAGCACAGAGAGCCCACGATCAAAGGCTGTTTCGCGAGACTTCAGGCCATCGATCTCATGCGCGAACTGCTTAATTCTTTCGCGCAACTGGGACTTCTTCCCCGCTCGGTCTTCCTTCCTGAACTCAAACAGTCGACGCTCACTCTGAACGGCTGCGGCGATATCGGTGTTGTCAAGCCGGGAAAGTAAAGTTCCTGGAAACGCAATCTGGTCTTCGTCGTCGCGCTCGGCCTCAAGTCTAGCGAGCCGTGCAGTCAATTCGTCCAGCCTCTTGGTGACGATTCCAAGGTTTGCCCGCGCTTGCGTTGCATCGAGGCGCACAAGTACATCTCCGGCAGCAATCTTCTGCCCCTCCTTGATGAGAATCTCGCTGATAACGCCTCCAGTCAAATGTTGGATTTTCTTGACATAGCTATCGACGACAAAGGTGCCGGAAGCCACGACTGCACCAGAG
>NZ_RZPF01000086.1:0-12919 GCF_004022735.1 Mesorhizobium sp. M7A.F.Ca.AU.001.01.1.1 | reverse complement strand
ATCTTGTCGATGCCTTGTTCGACCTTGCTTTCGGTCAGGTTTCTGAGTTCTTGGTCCGCAGGCGCGCGAGCCTGTCGAGCCGCAAGATCGGCAAGTTCAGGCCCGCCAATGGCTTCGGCCACGGAGACGAAAGAAGCCCCCTGCGCTCGAAGCTCCTGAACATGTCGCAGCCGAGTTTCCACAGCGGCGAGATCTGCGTTTGACATCGACAATTGCTGGCTGAGGTCGGCCCGTTCCCTGGCTGCATTGTCCGCCGAGCCTTGGTCGATGGCTCCGTGGCTCAACCGATATTTCTCAAGGCGGTCGGCCGCTGCCTGCAGATCGTTTTGCAGCCTGGGCAGGCTGGTGGTGATCGCATCGAGTTCTTGCTGGTCGGATGCCTGCCTTCTCCTTATCAGATTGTCGACATAGACCTGAGCGAATGTGTTGGCCACGAGCGCCGCCCGCGCGGGACTGTCATCGGCGAAAGCGACGGAGACTACTCTCGATCGCAGCTCCTGCCCGACCCGCATTCCTTGCCGCAAGGCTCTCAATTCAGAGGCATCCTCGGCCTGTGAATCGCTGATTGTTTTGTCCGCTCCTGGCCACAGTCGGTCCAGTAGACCACCGGCAAGCGAGCGTGTCCTCGGGGGAGGGATGGCAGACGGCTCAAGCCGGGAATTCCCGCTAGCGGAATTGTCCTGTCCGGTTTCAGCCGCACCTGTCTTGCGCAGTGCCGCCATGACGCGGCGCAGATGGTCTTGCGACGATAGCATCGTGATGTGGTCATCTATGCTTGAATCGACGAGGTCCTGCGAAGACGGGGCGCCGACGGGCAGTGAACCGCGCGATGGGGCGTCGATGATAAGCTGAGTAGTTGCTTCGTAGAGAACCGGGCGAAGACTTCCCAGCAACCCCGCCAGCAGCCCGCCCAACACAGCGAAGGCAACAATAGACCATTTTCGCCTTGCCAGAATCACGAAGAGTTGGTGCGACGCGGTGGCCGGCTCGACATATTCGCGCAATGACCGCACGTGCACTCTGCCTTCGAGAACCGGTGCTGGTGGTTGATTGATCCGTGGCAGCTGGATCGGGCTGATTGCGGAACCTACCATTTTATACTCCTGCCAGATCGGGTTCATGAATTGGGCCGGTTTCCTGTGCTTGCCGGTTGGCTCGGCTCCGCCAGGCCTGGAACATCAATGCGGACCACAATTCGCGCGAGCGGTTCTGGCCATCAATGTGATCGCGCCAGCAGGCGTCGATCTTCGCAGCGTCCAATACGTCACTGCTTTCTGCTCGCATGTCGGCGAGAAGATCGCTGGCCCAGTTGCGCAGCGGACCCCGCAGCCATGCTGCGATAGGGACATCGAAGCCCTGTTTCGGACGCTCGATCAGGTGCTGCGGGAGATAGCGGCGTAGCAATTGACGAAGGATCCATTTGCCGGCGCCATCACGAACTTTCATGTTGGATGGCAGCCGCCAGGAGAATTCGACAACGCGGTGGTCAAGCAGAGGACACCGGCCCTCAAGGCTGTTGGCCATAGTGGCACGGTCCAGCTTCACCAAGATATCGCCAGGCAAGTACCCCGCCATGTCATCGCACAGAAGACGGGAGAGCAGGTCGTCAAGCGGCGGACCGCCGTGGCCGTAGATTGGTTCGGTGGGCCGCTGACGTCCCAGGTTTTCAGCCTGTGGCCGCGCCAGCCGCTGAAACAATTCGTCTTCATTCGATGCCGTGAGCAGCCGGGCGAGACGTTCCATCCGGTCGCTCCGGATAAAATGCCTCGCGCTCGCAGAGAGTGGCAGTTTGCCGATGACATCGTCGCGTCCGGCGCGTGCGAAAAAACCTGCCCCTGCCGCCAAGGTTCGGCGCAGTTGTCGGGGCAGGCGCAGGTGTCGTTTCAACCGCTCCGCCATGAAGTGGCGGCCGTATCCTGCGAAGCATTCGTCACCGCCGTCGCCCGACAGCGCTACGGTGACGTGCTGACGGGCGAGCCTGGCAACGAGCAAGGTCGGTATCTGCGATTCATCGGCGAAGGGTTCATCCCAGACCTGCGGCAACTCGGGAATGACGTCACGTGCGGCGCTGGGCGAGAGGTGAAGTTCGGAGTGGTCGGTGCCCAGATGACGGGCAACGGCCGCTGCGTATGGAGCTTCATCAAAGCCGCCCTCTGCGAACGAGATCGTGAAACTGCGAACCGGCTTGCAGGATTGAGCCTGCATCAGGGCGATCACGGCTGAGCTGTCGATCCCGCCCGACAGGAAGCCACCCAGAGGGACGTCGGCCATCATGCGTTCCCGCACGGCCAGCCGAAGCCGGTTGTCCAGTTCGTCAACCAGATCTTCGTCGGTGCCGGTAGCGGGGTTCCGTCGCCCATCGGCTGCAACGTCAGCCAGTGACCACCAGCGGTGAACGCGTTGCGAAAGACGGTCCGCGCTGCGGTCTTCGGCACAATTCGCCGCGGTGACGGAAAGGACGGAACCAGGCGGCAGTTTGAACACGCCTCGCCAGATACAGAGATGGTCCGGCACCCATCCCGTTGAAAGCATTGCCGCCGCGGCATCAAGATCAAGGTCGGGAGAGAAGCCCGGAAAGGTGTTGATCGCCTTCAGCTCAGAGGCGAAGACCAATGCGTCTCGGGTCGAAGCAACATAGAGGGGCTTTTTGCCCATCCTGTCACGGGCCAGATAAAGGCTTCTTGTCTTCAGATCCCACAATGCGAACACGAACATTCCGGCAAAGCGTTTGAGGGCGGTTTCAAGCCCCCAATGCTCGATTGCGCTGAGCATCACTTCGGTGTCGCTGGCGCCTTGAAAGGTTTGGCCCGCACCCTCAAGTTCGCGACGTAAATCGCGAAAATTGTATATCTCACCGTTGAAGGTGATCACGTATCGGCCGCTGGCAGAATGCATCGGCTGGTGCCCGGCGGCTGACAGGTCGACAATTGCCAATCGCCTGTGGCCCAATGCGATTCCAGCCTCGCGATCGGCCCAGAGCCCTTCGCCATCCGGGCCCCGGTGACGCAGCGATGCGGTCATCCGCCCGATCGCTTGGAGCGGCTTTATGTCTGTGGCATCGGAAGCCAATAGAATTCCGGCGATCCCACACATTTAGGGCACCCTGGGCTCGGCAAGTTGCCGCCGAAGTGCGGTCGGATTTCCGGCAACGAGGCAGAAAGCCAGCGAAAACCACACGATCGGATGGCGGATGATCAGGTGAGGCATGCTGAAGATTATCGTCGACGCACCGAGCACCAGCAGCGCGTCGAATCCCGCTCGCCAGGCAAGCGACATTGCGGCTCCCACGATCCAGACCAATGCCATCACCGCAAGCAATCCGCCCTGCAGGTAAAGGTCAAGAACGGTATTATGGGCCTCGAAAGGTCGCTGCAGAAATTGACGGTCGGCGACGGGCGGGCGCTCGAGGTGAGGCCCAGGGCCCAATCCCAGCGACCCGGATTTCAACCCCGTTTCCACCGCGTCCTGCCACAGATAGAGCCGGAGTTCGAACGTTTCGAGTGTCGCTTCCCCACCCTGGTCCTTGGTAAGGCTCTTGGCAAAATGGGCGACGCTGGCCTCTTCGGTGAGCGCGTAGGGCGTCATCGCCAGCGCTAAAGGCAAGGAACCCGCCAACAGCACAATTGCTGCCAAGCGGGGCAGGCTGGCGCGACCGCTTGTTGCGATCCATGCACGAAGCCGCAATCCGAGAAAGACGAGGCAGCTCAGGATACTGGTGTAGAGATAGGTGTCGCTCTTCGTCAGCCGGCCGACATAAAAGGTCAGGATCAGGCTGGAGAATGCGAGCAAACGGCGCCATGGGTTGCGGGTGGTCGTGGCAAGGTGCAAAGCCAGGGGGCCAAAAAGCGCGCAATAGAGCGCAAGTTGGTTCGGGTTCTCGGACCAGCCCCGGAATCTGTCCCAGAACCAGGGGTCGACGCCGGGCTGGTGGGCTACCCCAAATGCCAATCCCAGCTGAATTACGAAGCTTCCATTGGCGATGGCGATCACCCACCAGGCACTGCGGCGAAGGTGACGATCGGCGTCGGGCTCCGCGGCCGCCAGGCATGTGAAGCCGGCCAGCAGCATGTAGGCCATCAGGTCATGTACCAGCCCGGTCAAGTAAAGGACGGTGGTCAGGTAGCCGACGATCGTGCCGATTCCCAAAGCCAGCGACAAGATCAGCCAGAAGCTCGCCAGTTGGACAAAAGCGGGTGTGACCTGGAGACGACCCCCGGCGAATATTCGTCCAATCGCCAGAACGATCCAGATCGCGATGAACAATTCGCCATAGCCGAGCGGCAATCCCGGAACGGCCAGTTGCGTCGCGTAGGACATCGCAACTCCCAGGGCGAGCAAGGCGTCCCGGATCATTGACGTGCTCCGCCCCGGTGATCTGCGAGGCTGCCCTCAAGCGCGACAGCAGGGAGCGGTCGCGGAAGCCCCGCGCGGAGTGTGTTTTCGTACAGGTCGCAGTACTGATCGACCACCAACGGCAGGGCAAATCGCTCCCGCACAAGTTCAGCGGAACGGACGCCCATTGCCTTTGCCCCAGCGCGGTCGGACAGCAAGTCTATTGTTCGCGAGGCAAGGGCATCGGCGTCATGCGGTGCAACCAGGTAGCCATTCCACCCGTCTTCGACGACGTCTCTGCAGCCTGGCATCCTGGAAGCCACGATTGGCAGTCCCGAAAGCCCCGCTTCCAGCAACACACGCGGTACTCCTTCGCGATACTGGGTGGGAAAGGCGAATACATCGGCCATGCCGAGGAGATCAGCGACATCGCGTCGTGGACCCAAGGCCAGCACATGAGATGCGTGCCGGTCGATCTCGGACTTGTCGATTGCGAATGAGCCTTCGGATTCTCGCGGGCCGACAAGCACAAATCGTGCTGCTGGTCTTTCGGCCACGACGCGAGGAACCGCCTCGAGGAGGGTTCCCACACCCTTCTGACGGGTCAAGCGGCCGACAAAGATCACCACTTCGGCGGACTGGAGGCCGAGTTCCCTACGCATCTTCGTTGCCGAGGACCCGAGATGGCGCACCGTTGCGAACGCATCGACATCGATTCCGGAACTGCGTATCAGTCGCGAGCTTCCGCGACCGGTCAGCCGAAAGCGCTCGAAGAACAGTTGGTCATCACGATTTTGGAAAACGGTCGCCGCCGTCCACGAAGACGCGAGCCATTGCAGCGCGCAATAGACCGGACGCAGGGCCAAAGCGCGAGGCGCCAGAGATGAGAACGTCCAGCCCAGCCCGTTGATGGTGCGAATAACCGGAACTGTTCCCCGCATGGAAAGGGGCGTCAACAGATTTGGCTTGGTGTCGAAACTCTGGATGATGTCGGGCCGAAGCTCCCGCATCAATCGGCGCATCGTTCCGAGAGCACGCCATTCCCCGCCGCCAGATGCAAACCGGTCGAAGGAGAACCTGTGATGCGAAATGTCATGCCTTAAAAACGGTACGGGAGAACCGCTCGAGACCGCCGTAACGCGAAAGCCTTTCTCTCGCAGCGCGATGAGGAAGGGAACTCTCAAGGCGTGATCCTCGCCTCCCACGCAGACCAGATGTGGGTTCATCTGCCTCTCCCCAGCGCACACGGCGGGCAATCGAGTAACTGACGCTCTCGATGCTGCCACGGCCCGGTTTCATCACCTATGAGCGCATCCCGCCCGAGTGCACGCTATGGGGAGGCCGGGTTCCTGTCCTCGTCCGTTTGAATGACACCATGATGTTTGGAAAGGGGTAGGACCAGTGAGGCGAGATTCCCTCGCGGTGGGGGAGCGCTAATGTCCCTCCTGTCTTGCCGACGCAGTCTCACCGGGACGCCCCCACGGCATTGCCTGAAGTGGGTACGATGAGTGGCTGGAGTAAGGCGTGGCGGACCTGAACTCCGCGGCTCGCTGATGGGCGCGAAGTTCGGACGCTCGGCCCAAACGACTGTCGGCGAGGCACCAAGACCTCGCCGACCTTTAAGGCATTCGTCGCTGGAGCGTCAGGTGACCAGGAAAGACGATGCGGTAATCGACAGATGCGGAGAGAGGCTCGCGAAATGGATCTGGTTTGCGCCTCCGACGCCGTCGCTGTCGAAAGAAAGAGCTCCGGTCGAACTGTTGTAGATAATGTGATCGGAACTGTCATGCGCCGCTTTGCCGGCAAAGAAAGCGTCCGACGAGAGGCCCCCCTGATCGAGACCGGCAAAGATGGAATGGTCGAGGTGGATCTTGTCCTGGGCTTTGTTGAAATCAGTGATCCTGTCGACGTTTCCAGCGCCAAGGGCGGTACTGAACACGAAGGCATCTCTGCCCCCGTGCCCGGTCAACGTATCGGCTCCGCCGCCACCGTCGATCTTGTTGTTACCGGCATTGCCTTGAATGGTCTGTCCGAATTCGTTGCCGGTCAGATTGATGGCGGCCTTGCCGGACGTCTTGGTGGTTGCGAGTTGCTCGATGTGCGAGCCAGCCGAAAGAGCGAAGCTCACCGAGGCAAGAACCTTGTCGAGGCCGCTTCCTCCCTGCTCCACCACCTTGTCGTGGGCATTGTCGACGTAATAGGTGTCATTGCCGCCATAGCCGGTCATCTTGTCGGCGCCACCGCCGCCATTGATCTTGTTGGCACCGCCATTTCCATAGATGGCTTGACCGAATTCGTTGCCGGTCAGGTTAATGGACGCCCTGCCACCGGAATTGGCGGTGGAGAGCTGCTCGACATGTGATCCCGCCGTAAGAGCGTAACTCACCGAGGCCGCGACCTTGTCGAAGCCCCCGTTTGGCGCTTCCATGACCTTGTCATGAGCATTGTTGACGAGATATTTGTCATTGCCCCCGGTTGCGTGGAAAACGTCTGCGCCGCGCGTGCCATGGAAGACATGATCGCTGCCCGACGGGGCCGGCCCGGTGGGAGCAGGGGTGCCGACGTGAGTAGGAGGTGTGGTCGGTGTGCCGACCGGATCACTGACCGGGGGCGTGACAGGATCACTAACCGGGGGCGAGACCGGGGCATGGGTGCCCTCGAGATTGTGCTGGAGGAAAAAGGCTTTCAGTTCCGAGGCGCTTTCAAGCGCGGTGTCGCCATTCTGCGTTCCCCATTTATAGGTATAGTCAAAGGCCGGCGACGGAACCAGTGCGGCCCAACGATCAATCATGGCCTGCTCCTGGGCAGCGGTGGGCATGACAAACTTGCCGCCAGCGCTGGTTTCCCAGTTGCCACCACCGAACGCCTGGTAAAGCGGGACGATCTTGTCAATCGGGATGCCCGCTTCACCGGCAGCCGCAACCATCTTGTCGATATGGGTGTAGTCGGGAGCCGAAGTGTTGTTGATGGGGTAATAGCCGATACCGTAGAAATCGATGCCCGTATTCGCCGGATTGTAAGCGGCGTGGGCCGGGTCGTTCGGGTTCATGTAGCTCGGGGAGCCATCCGTGCCCAAGTTCATCATCGTGATGAAGGTCTTGGCGCCGGGAACATGAGAATGAATCCAGTCGGATTCCGCCTTTAGATTTGCAGCGGTTGCGTAGCTGCCCCACTTGCCTGTCGGATCAGGCTCGTCGCTAAGGTAAAACCCGAACACATTTGGATTACCTATGAAGGGAGTGACTTTATCAATGAAAGACGAAGTTACTCCGTCGTGCTCACCGAGATAAACCAAGCCTTTCATGCCATCCGGCAAGGCATTGACTTGCGAAACGTACTGAACATCAGCCAGATTGAATCCGGCGGTTGCGATCTCGGCGGCTGATCCACCGGACGCGTAGTGGAGTGTCATCCAAAAATCCTTTGGTTGATTCGGTTATGCCCCACGTCTGCTTAGTTGACGGCGCATATTAGGCCCAAATCAAATACGACACCCGCTGGATAGAATCTTTGATCGCCGACAGGATTGCTGCACAGCAGGAGATGTTCCGCTTCGGGTCAACCGAAGTCTTTTAAAACAGTGCCGCAACAACAACATAAGCCCCTCTCATCCGGCTCATTGTTGAGCCGCGTGATTGGGAAATATCCGCCTTTCCCGACCGGGTTATCCCCAACTAGGGGAAAGCCAATTGGGGTGCCTCGGCACATGAACCGAGGCTTGCGCTGACGCCCTCGCGGCTCACCCGCCAACTTGACGGTCGAAAGATCGTGCCGCTTGCGGCGTGAAGCGGCCACCTATCGCTGCTTTAGGAGCACTTTCTGCTTTGATCCTATTTAAAAAATCGATGGCCCAACTCTCGTTTGAAATATGATCCGACCCAGCGCATGGAGAAAAAGTCATCTCTCCAAAATATATGTCACCGTTAATGCTGTACAAATCGACCCTGACAAACTCAACATCCCTAGATATCGTTTCCGCGATCTCGATCATTTTTTCGAGATTTTCCGGCCTTTCTACGTTTTCTGGTAGGTCATAACCATACATGACATCAATCTGCTTAAAATCCGGAAGAGAAAAGACAGCCCTTTTATGATCAACAAATCTACCGACGTCGACCTGAAGATAAATTGCCTTGCCGCGAACGCAAAAGAATTTGTAGTCACTTAATTCACCACCAGTAGAAATGTTGTCTTCGACAATTAATTTCTTTTCCATTTTATAATATTGTGTCTCTCGTCCGATATTAAAGTACGACCTCTTAGAGAAATTTAAGAATTCCTCTAGAGTTTTCCTATTGAGCGGTTTGTCGAGGAATATAATTTTTCCAGAGGAATGGGTCGGCTTCATCACGAAATGACGTCCGAGGAAAGGCTGGATCCAAAGTAAAATGTCATCTGCCGTCGTATTTCTATCTATCTTGAATACAGAGATCGTCTTTGGGATTTTAAGGCCTGCGATTCCACTAGCTATGTACTTAGCATAATGCTTATCAACGCAAATCTTCTCCAGGTATCCCCATCTATTTCGTATCATTCTGTCAAATATAAAATCATTTATCGTAGCCGATTGACTGGAAACCCGTCTTGGGAACCTGTTGTTCCCGTTAAAGAATCCCGCTGCTGCTATGGGGTAGTTCAGAACGTAGAAATTCGGGGTTATCAAGCTGACCCTATATATCGTTTCCCAGACAGCTCTTCTTAATTTCCGATACTTCTTTTCCACGCAACACCCCACTACGCGGATAACGCACGGCTAACGCGGCGTCCGCTCTGATAACGACGATGGCGAAGGCGCGATCCGCCTCCTTGGGCAGGTTGGCAGCCGTCACAGATGGGGCCGGTCGAACCCGTCGGCCAGCGCCCCGAGGTGAACGAGCCCTCCAGTCGCCATCCCTGCGCATGCGTTAAACCACAATACGTCAGGCTCGATCACCGTCCTCCTCCGTTTGAATGACGATCCGGCGTGCCGGCCTGACGGTCGTCAATTTGCCGCCTCTGGAAGTCTGGGAGACTGATGGTCTGCTCGGGTGATTGGTGTATCGGGGCGAGATCAAATACAGAATACAGAACGACAAAAGGTTTGATTGATCTAAGTTGTTGCTCCGCATCAGGTATTTTGTGTCAACGACCGTGGCGTCTTTGAAAGTGTGTGGAAGCAAGGACATAAGCCCCTTTTGCGTGTTCCATTCTGGACTGCGTTACTAGCGTGAATTGCCGTTTTTTGGGGGAGTTATCCCCAGCCTGTGCACGCTGCGGGTCGCGTTTCGTTGGTCCTGCGCCACGAATCCGCTGCATTTTCCTCAAAGTCGACGTATGTAAGCAGAGCGTAATAAGGGGGGCGACGGATAGCGGCTGCTATGCGCACCAAGAAAGGTTTGAGCCATCACAATTTACGGAAGTAACGGCGCGGCAGTGTCGCGCGAACGACCGCTGGTCATGAAAACATCGGGGGCCGGTTCTCCCGAGCTGCGTTCCGCCATTCTCGCCTGCATGCCTGGGCTGCTTGGCGTGGCGCTGTTTTCGGCAGTGATAAACATTCTCGCCCTGACCGGTTCGGTCTATATGTTGCAGATCTACGATCGCGTTCTGCCGTCGCAGAGCGTTCCCACCCTGGTGGGATTCACGATCGGCATGCTGGGCTTGTATGCGGTCTACGGGCTCCTGGATTTCGTGCGGCTTCGCGTGCTGGTCCGCATCGGCAGTCTTCTCTATAGAAATTTGCAGCAAAAGGTGTTCTCCATCTCCCTGTCCTTGCCGCTCAAGGCAGGACGTGATGCGGGCCGCTTGCAGCCTTTGCACGATCTTGACCGACTGCGCGGCTTTCTTTCCGGAACGGGACCGACGGTCATCTTCGACGCTCCGTGGATCCCTTTTTATCTGGTGATCATTTATTTGCTCCATCCTTTGCTCGGCTTGTTGGCAACCGTCGGCGCGATCGCCGTGGTCCTCCTGACGGCGGTTGCGGAAGTCTTTAGCCGTGGTCCGGCCGCGCGCGCCTCCGAAGACTTGTCGTCGCAACGGGCGCTTGCCGACTCCGCCCGGCGCAACGCCGAGGTTGTTCATGCAATGGGGCTTTCTGGTCGACTGGCTCGACGCTGGAGCGACGTCAGCCGCGCATATCTTGGTCAGCAGGAGCGCCTCTCGGATGTCGTCGGTGGCGCCAGTTCCTTCTCGAAGGCGCTTCGCATGGGTCTGCAATCCGGCGTTCTGGGGCTCGGTGCCTACCTGGTCATCGGCGGTGAAGCTTCTCCTGGGGTGATTATCGCATCTTCCATATTGCTCGGCCGGGCCTTGGCCCCAGTTGACGCGGCCATTGCAAACTGGAGAGGTTTTCTATCGACCCGGCGCAGCTATAGCGAACTGGCAGCTGTCATGGCTGCATTTGGCAGTCAGGACGATCCGATGGAATTGCCTCGTCCACAGGCACGATTTGCCGTCGAGCAACTGACAGTCGCGCCGCCCGGCCTGACAAGACCGACCGTTGTAAATGTAAGTTTCCACCTGTCGAGGGGGGCTGGAATGGCCGTCGTCGGCCCGAGCGGCTCCGGCAAGACGACGCTGGCCCGTTCGTTGGTCGGGGTGTGGAAGCCGCTCCATGGCTCGGTGAGATTGGACGGCGCCTCTCTCGATCAATGGAACTCGGAACATCTCGGCGCCCATATCGGCTACATGCCGCAGGATGTGGAGTTGTTTGACGGCACGGTAGCAGACAACATTTCGAGGTTCCGAGGCAAGACGGATCCAAAAGGCGTCCTTGCGGCGGCAAGAGCCGCCGGCGTCGAGAAAATGATCATGCAACTCCCTCAGGGATTTCAGACCCGCATCGGGGAGGGGGGAGCAGCCCTGTCGGCAGGGCAGAGGCAACTCGTGGGTCTCGCCCGAGCCCTTTATGGCGAGCCGTTCCTTGGCGTGCTCGACGAACCGAACTCGAACCTCGACGTGGATGGAGACGCTGCCCTGGCCGGCGCCATACGGGCAGTGCGTCAGCGCGGGGGCATCGTCATTGTCGTTGCGCATCGTCCCTCGGCACTCGCCAACATCGATCAGGTGCTGGTTATGTCGAACGGGACGGTTCATGCCTTTGGCTCGCGCGAGGAGGTCTTGGCGAACGTGCTCCGACCTTCACCGCCTGTTTCACCTCGGCCATCTTCTTTGGCGCCGATACCGGGGGTTGCCGGGCATGCATGAGGCTCTGCTCGAAACATTCGTCACCTTCTCGTCCTATGCCCGGACCCTTCGTGGCAGCAAAGGACCTGCCGTGAGCTCGCCAGATCTGCCGGACGGTATACGGGCCAACCTGATATTCGGCTTGGTGATTACAGGTCTGCTGGTCCTCGGCGGCGGCCTGTGGCTGGGATTGACCAAGATCGCCGGCGCCGTGGTTGCACCGGCCACCGTGGTGGTAGAAAGCAACGTCAAGAAGGTCCAGCATCAAACCGGAGGAACAGTGGGCGGGATCTTCGCGCAGGACGGAGATCATGTGCGAGCCGGCGACGTGCTGGTCAGGCTGGATGACACGCTGACACGCGCGAACCTGCAAATCATCAGCGAGGATCTCGATCGCGCGACCGTTCGCCTCGCCCGGCTGGAGGCCGAGCGCACGGGCTTGGCGGAAATGCAGCTGCCGGTCGGCCTGAAAGCGCGAATGAACCAACCGGAGCTGGCTGCGCTCGTCAACGGCGAACGCGCTCTCTTTGAAACGCGCTCTTCGGCTTTGGCTGGACAGAAGGCACAGCTGAGAAGCCAATCCCAGCAACTTGAACGTCAGATCGACGGTCTTAAAGCGCAACAGAGCGCGGTGGATGAATCGGTTGCCCTGCTGAGCAAGGATTTCGCCGACGTTGATTCCCTCTACGCCAAAAAACTCGTCTCCAAGGAGAGGGTAAGCAACATCAAGTTGGATGCCACCCGGGCCAGGGGAGAATCGGGTCGCCTCGCTGCAGCAGTAGCTGAAGCCCAGGCGCGCATCAGCGAAACGGGGTTGCAGATGCTGCAGCTGGATGACCAAAGGCGCACCGACGTGACGACCGAACTCCGCGAGACCGAAGCCAAACAGACCGAACTCAACGAACGGAGGATTGTGGCGCAGGATGAACTGACCAAGACAACGATCCGCGCGCCACAGTCCGGAACGATACAGGAATCGGCTGTCCATACCGTCGGCGGCGTTATCGCGCCTGGCGAGATGCTTATGACCATCGTACCTGATACCGACGATCTTGTGGTGGACGCGCTGATCCCTCCGTCGCGGGTCGACGATGTCCGGCCTGGGCAGCCGGTATCAATCCGTTTTCCGGCGTTCGACGTGGGAACCACTCCGGTCTGCCAAGGGTCAGTGAAACACATCTCGGCAGATCTGATTAAAGACCCGCAACGTCAGCTTTCCTATTTTTCGGCGCGTATCAAGGTTGAAAGCAAATCGAGCTGCCTGACCGAAGCGAAGGTGCTGAGGCCAGGTATGCCCGCCGAGGTTCATATCCGCACCGACGAACGCAATGTCTGGTCTTATCTGTTGAAACCCTTTGCGGATCAGATGTCCAAAGCGTTTACGCAGTGATGGCGAGGTGGAGGAGGGCGTGACCAATAG
>NZ_RZPF01000870.1:0-2383 GCF_004022735.1 Mesorhizobium sp. M7A.F.Ca.AU.001.01.1.1 | reverse complement strand
GGCCAAGGCCGGCTTGAGCTTCGACCAGACGCTGCTGTTTGGAACCGGCGGCGTCGCCATGACCAAATTCGACAAGGGCGACAAGGTGAACGATATCGACGGATGGAAACTCGGCTATCTGGTCGGCGGCGGCATCGAGCAGGGTTTTGCCGGCGGCCTCTCGGCCAAGGTCGAATATGACTATGTGCGCACCCCAGGCGTCGAAACGACGTCCGCCCTGGGCAAATCCAAGGCGACGATCGGCAGCCATGAACTGAAGGCCGGCATCAACTACCGGTTCTAGGGCAGGCCATGGGTTCCGTTGAACCTGTTCTGTATTCTGCTTGAACGACCTTGCGCGGCGCCCGGATGCAACGGGGCCGCGCGATTGCTTTGCCTCCATCCGCACCGTCATCGACGCATGTCGGCAGACCGCATTTGGGTGCCAGGTCCTGCGTAATGCCGATGCAATCTTCACGTCCTAAAGCGCGTCGCATCGAAACGGATCATGCGGCCCGCTTCAGGTTTTGTTTTGTGCATGTCGTTGTCCCAAAACCGGGACCGCTTTTGGGCGACATGCATTCGGTGCCGCGGATGACCTTGATGACGGGAATCGGATATGTCCAAACGCAGCGCAAACCATCTGGTGTGGATCTCCAAGGCGTTCTTCATCGCGATCGTGCTGGTGCTGACGGGATGCGCCTCCGACATCATGAAGAACTACATCGGGCAACCGGTCGAATCGGTCATTCTGGACTACGGGCCGCCGACCGCCGTCGTTGATCTCGGCCGGGGCGAGCGGGCCTATCAGTGGCGGAAAATATCCACCAATGCGGTTTCCGGAAGCTCCAGCGGCGAAGTTCGCCACACAAAACACGGAACCGTCTACGAAGAAACCGAAACGCCTGGCTATATCGAGCGCCAGGAATGCTTCTATACGTTCTATGCCCGCGCCTCGGGCGGCAGATGGTTCATCACCAATTTTCGTCAACCGAAGCTGGAATGCGAATGAATTGCCACAGCGTGCCGGCTGCCTGTGACGGAGAGTGCGCATGCGCATCCTGCTGATCGAGGACGAGCCGGAAATGGCCTCGGTGCTGAAGACCGCGCTCGAGCGCCAGGACATCATCGTCGACCATGCCGCGACACTGGCGGATGCCGAAGCCGTGGCGCGGCTCGGCCACCATGACGCGGTGGTGCTGGACCGCCGGCTGCCGGATGGCGATGGCCTCAGCCTGATCCCGCGCCTGCGGGCCTTGCATCTGGACGTGCCGGTGATCGCGTTGACGGCGCTCAGCGGGCTCGACGATCGCGTGGCGGGGCTCGACGCCGGCGCCGACGACTACATGGTCAAGCCGTTCGCCACGGTGGAACTGGTCGCCAGGCTCAATGCCTTGCACCGGCGTTCGTTCACCACGCGTGCCAATCAGGTGATGGTCGGCCGCCTCACCTATGATTTCCGCCATCGCGAGGCGCTTGTCGAGGACCAGGCGCTGGAACTGCCGCGGCGCGAGCGGCTGGTGCTCGAAACGCTCATCCGCAGGCCGGGGCGGACGATCATGCGCGGGGCGCTGGAAGAAGCCGTCTATGCTCTCGACGACGAGATCGGCTCCAATGCATTGGATGCGCACATTTCGCGGCTGCGTCGCAAGCTCGACGACGTCGCTGCCGGCATCGAGATCAGGGCGATCCGCAACCTCGGTTATCTCTTGCGGGCCGCCTCGTGAAGAAGTCGCGCACGCGATCGCTGCAATGGGTGCTGGTGCGGCGGATGATCCTGTTGCAGGCGGCGACGCTTCTTGTCTTCATCGTGCTGTGCGCGGCCGCGCTGTGGATCGCCGATCCACGGCTTCTTGTCGACAACGAGGCTGCCGTCGCCACCCTCAAGGATGCCGTCGATCGTGACGGCAACGGCAGATTGATCGTCCATGAGACCGATGGATTGCGTTCGTTTCGTAAGGGGTTCCCCAATGTCTGGTACATCATCCGCGACAACAACGGCCAGAGCATCCGCTTCGGCAGCATACCCGACGTCTACACCAGGAATTTTGGCGATCTGCTGGGCCAGGCCGATCACGCCACCATCGGATTTTCCGAAGATGATTTGAGGCCGGAGGCCTACCTCGAAAAAGTTTCGACCAAGGCTGGCACGGTTCAGATCATTGCCGCGACGCGATCGTCGCGGGAAGAGACCGACGGCCTCGAAGTCACCATTTCGGCCACCATCGACGTCGCCAAGAACCCGGACGGCAGCAGGAACTGGGAGAAGGCGCTTCCCGCTCTCGCGGCCATCATCGTCATCCTGCTGCTGCCGATCGTCCTCGTCATGGGAGCCACGACCCTGGTGACGACGCCAGCCGTCGTGCGCCGGTCGTTTGCCGGCCTCGTCGACACCGTCCAGCAG
>NZ_RZPF01000869.1:0-2384 GCF_004022735.1 Mesorhizobium sp. M7A.F.Ca.AU.001.01.1.1 | reverse complement strand
GCGCTGGTCGACGAAACGGTCGGGGATCTTCCACGCCTGCTCGGCGATCTCGCGGAAGGCCATGCCGGGCTTGACGATCGAAATGTTGTGCTGAACCTGATCGTGCGCCATGCGGTAGAGCGACTTCTGGTAAGGGGTCGGCTTGCCTGGCCCGCAGCGGAAGGTGCGCGAGAAATCCGAATAATAGCCGTAGCAGCCGATGGTGTCGGTATCGAGCGCCAAGAGTTCGCCGGGGCGGATCTTGCGGCCGCTGGCCTCGTTGAACCACGGGTTGGTGCGCTGGCCTGATGTCAGCAGCCGCGTCTCGATGAACTCGCCGCCCTGGCGGATGACCTCGCCATACATGATGGCGAACAGGTCGTTTTCGGAAACGCCGGGCTTGATCGCCTCACGCACCGCATAGACGGCAGCCTCGGCGCCGGCCATCGACACCTGCAGGCATTTCACTTCCTCCGGCGTCTTCACCGCGCGCACCGCCAGGATTTCGCCCTGGCAATCCCTGACCTCACAGCCGCGCTTTTCCAGCGCCAGCGCCTGCAGATGGCTGCAGCGGTCGAGGCCGAGCTTCATCGAGCCGCCGCCATGCTTTTTCAAAAGCTCGGCGATCTCGTCGGCGAACGGACCTGCGGTCTCGTCGTCGCGGCCCGAGACCGACGACCAGACCAACTTGGAAGGCCGCGCCTCGTCGATCGTGTCGAGTACCATGGAGACATGATAGCTCTGCGGGTATTCGAACAGCACGATCGGCCCGTCGGTCGGGATAAAGAAATAGCGGGTCGAGTTGCGCAGGAAATAGCCGAACATGTTGCGCGAGCCGGTGGCGTAGCGCTGGTTGTACGGATCGAACAGCACCACGCCGCCATAGCCGGCCTTGCGCATCCAGCCGCGCAGCTTGGCCAGCCGGCCTTTGCGCAGGGCATCGGCATCGATGAAGGACGGTTCGGTGTCCGACAGCCACATGCCGCCGGCCGGATCGGCCGCCGCGGGGTGGCGCATGCGATCCTTGAAGTTCACGTCCTCGGTGCTGTCGGGGTCGAAAACGACGATGCTCATGGGCTCGGCCTTGGCTGGGTTGCGAGGTCGCAGCATGGCGCAAGAGGGGCGGGAGGATTGTGCGGAAAACCGCAGCTGTTGTGCGGGATGCCGCTGGCTAATCGGTTGCGTCGCGATCCTTCGCGCCCCCCTCTGCCCTGCCCGGCATCTCCCCCTCAAGGGGGAGATTGGCATTTTCGATGCCGCCGTTCTTTTCTTCAACATCTGAGATTGGCGAAAGCAGAGATGCAGTCCGATCTCCCCCCTTGAGGGGGAGATGTCCGGCAGGACAGAGGGGGGCGCTGTCCCGCCAACATCTCACCGCGTCAGCGAGCGCCAAGCCTAATGCCGTCGCGCCAGCTTCGGCGGATGGCCATGCTCCTCGCGAAACGCCCGGGCAAAACTCGACATCGAGGCAAACCCACACGCCAGCGCCACGTCGCGCACGGCGAGCGTCGAATGCGCCAAAAGATCGGCGGCGCGTTTGAGCCTCAGGCGCCGGTAATAGCCATTGGGCGAGATGGCGAGTTCGGAGCGGAAGGAGCGCTCGAGCTTGTCTGAGGACACGCCGAGCTTCGCGGTCAGCTCGGCCATGCCGAGCCGCTCCTCGACCGCGTCCTCCATGATGGCGATGGCCGACAGCACCAGCTCGTTCTGGACCCCGGTGCGCAGGCGCAGCGGCATCATCTTGCGGTCGATGCTGGAGCGCAGCTGGCTGTGCACGAACCATTCGGCGACGCCGGCGGCAAGCTCGGCGCCGTAGTCGCGGGTGATGATCTCCAGCATCATGTCGAGGCTGCCGACACCGCCGGCCGAGGTGAAGCGCTTGCGGTCGATAACATAGAGGTCGCGCCTGAGCTCGATGTTGGGGAAGGCTTCGGTGAAGGCGGCCTGGCTGGTCCAGTGCAAGGTGCAGGCATGGCCGTCGAGCAGGCCGGCGCGCGCCAGGAAGAACGCGGCATCCGCCACCGCACCGATATGGGCGCCATTGCGCAGGCTCTTGCGGATCCAGTGTGCAGCGTCCTCGGCGACGAGGTGATCGGCATCGCCGCCCGAGCAGACGACGATGCGGTCGACCTTCGGCGCATCCTCGGCGTAAAAGCCCGGCTGGATGACGACGCCGTTCGACGCCTCGACCGCACCTTTCGTGCCGCCGACGATGATCCAGCGATAGCGTTGCCGTTTCGCCAGGACATTGGCGGCGCGCAGCGGCTCGATGACCGAGCTGAACGCCATCATCGGAAAACCTGGGAACACCAGCACGGCGAAAGTGAGGGGTTCAGTGGGCTTGGGTGGTTCGCGCGTGGCCATGGGGCGCTACATTTCGGGCAGATGGGGTTCGGGGTCAATTG
>NZ_RZPF01000868.1:0-2386 GCF_004022735.1 Mesorhizobium sp. M7A.F.Ca.AU.001.01.1.1 | reverse complement strand
GTCTTGGGCCGATACACGGGCTATCGGGGCAGGGCTCGAGGTCATGCCTTGGCTGCCGCGATCGTTGCCGCCACCAGCGCTGTGTCGGTCAGCGTGTTGCGGTACTCGCGATCGAGATCGGAACCACCCATGCCGACATGGGGATTGCGGTAGTCCATGGCACTCGGCACATCCTTGAGGGCGGCAAAATGCATTTCGGACAGGCCGGTTCTGCTGCGCACTTCGGCAATGTTGTGCAAATCCAGTCCGCCGCAGCCGAGGATGACGATGCGGTCGCCGGCCTGCCGCACCAGATCCGCCAACAGCGGCAAGCCTTCGATGGCAGTGTCACGCTGGCCGCTGGTCAGCACGCGGCCGACCTTGCTGCGGATCAGCGATTCGAGCGCCTCGGCCGGCTCGCGCGTCATGTCGAAGGCGCGATGGCAGGTGACGTTCAAGGGGCCGGCGGCCTGCGTCAGTTCGCTCATGCGCGCCTCGTCCATGGTGCCATCGGCGTTCAGGCAGCCAAACACCACGCCGGGCACGCCGAGTTCGCGCAGTGCCGAGACATCTGCCAGCATCGAGGCATATTCCGTCGCACTGTAGAGAAAATCGCCGCCGCGCGGCCGCACCATGACGTGAAACGGCACGTTTGCCTGCTCGATGGCGGCGCGGATCGTGCCGAGGCTTGGCGTGATGCCGCCTTCGACGAGGCTGGCGCACAGTTCGATCCGGTCGGCGCCGGCGGCTTGCGCCGCGAGAAGGCCGTCAATGCCTTCGACACAGATTTCGATCAGCGGCAGGCGGAGAGCTTTGGTCAAGGGGCGATCCATTCCATGATTTCCCGGCCAGCCCTACCACCGCGCCGGTTGCTGCGAAAGCGCGAACAGACTTTCGCGCCGGGCACGGACTTCGCGGTTATTGGCGCAATTCCGTGTTCTTGGCGCCTTGCTCGACCTGATCGATCACCAGAAGCTTCACCTCGATATCACCGATATTGGTGGCCTGATGCCACTGGCCGATCATTTCGATGATGAAATCGCCGGCCTTGTAGGTGTTGCTGTCGCCGGTCTCGACATTGGTGACCTTCAGCGTGCCGGCCTGGACATAGGCATAGCGCGGGAAAGGGTGCCTGTGGACCGGCAAGGTCGCGCCCGGCGCGATGTCGTAGGTCGAGACCAGCACCTGCACGTTCTTCTGCGGCAGCGTGATCGGTTGGCCGGACGCGGTCGTCGTGCGCGACGCAAGAGGGGTCACGACGACAGGCGTGCCGCTGCTGTCCAGCGCGTGGGCCGGGTTCGCGGAAAAGGCTGCCGCGAGCAGCAGTCCTGACATCAAAATTTTTCGCATGATTCGCATCCACCCCTGGCGTCAACATCGCGCAGTGGCCACCAGCACGCAAGGCAGCGCCTTGGGCACCTGCCTGCCGGCCAAAAATATTTTTGTCGCCCTCTTGAAGGAAAAAAACACGATTACCAGATCGTTTTCCGTCGAGGCTTCGGCTCGACATACTGGCGTCGCAGCGACGCTGCGACAGCCTCGTAATCCATGTTGCTTCACGGAGGATATGGCTATGAGAAGCTCTGATTATACCCCTCTTTACCGCACAACGGTCGGCTTCGACCGTCTCTTCGATATGCTCGAAAAAAGCGTACGCTCCGACTGGCCTCCCTACAATATCGAGAAGACCGGCGAGAACGACTATCGCATTACGATGGCTATCGCCGGCTTCGCTCTCGATGAGGTCGAACTCATGCAGAACGGCCCCGAATTGTCTGTCGTCGGCCAAAGGAAACCCGACCAGGAAAATCGGGAGGTCCTTCATCGCGGCTTGGCGACGGGCAACTTCAAGCAGGTGTTCAAACTTGCCGACCACGTAAAGGTCAAGGCGGCCAACCTCGAGAATGGCTTGCTGTCAGTGGACCTGGTCCGCGAAGTGCCCGAGGAACTCAAGCCTCGGCGCATTGAGATAGGGTCCGAAGCCAAAGCGGTTTCGCTCGAGCAACCCGGCAAGAAGCAGTTGATCGACTCGGATGCGGAGCCTCAACGCGAGGTCGCCTGATTCCCTGGACCTAAATCTACGGTCCGCCTCCCGGTTCGGCCGGGAGGCACAGATCGCGGAGAATGGAGATGAGAACCGGAACTTACAGTTTTCACCAACCTGAACCGAAAAATCTTGCCGCGGAATCCGCCGGATTGCGGACGCCAGATGATGTGCTGAACGAGGAGACGATGACGATCGGTGCAAAGCGGGCTTTGCTCGCTTTCTGGGCTTCCGACGTTCATGCGGTTCCTGACAATCCCGCGTTGCGGCAATTGGACAACGGCGCCATCGTGGAAGTCAGCGACATACTTCGCGCACTCCGCCTTCTGGACGAAACCGGGCGGGAACCGCGTGTTTCAAAGG
>NZ_RZPF01000867.1:0-2387 GCF_004022735.1 Mesorhizobium sp. M7A.F.Ca.AU.001.01.1.1 | reverse complement strand
GTCATCGACCGCTACGTCGCCGTGCTCAACCCGGCCAGCATCGGCAAGGGTCTGACCTTCTTCACCCGCATCTGGCTGAAGACGCAGGACGAGGACACGATCGAGCATTTCGCCACCGAAGTCGCCAAGCTGCCGCAGGTGATGGAGTGCTATCTGATGCTCGGCGATTGCGACGCCATGGTGCGCGTGGTGGCGGCCGGCATCGACGACTATCGCCGCTTCCAGTCGGAGCATCTGAGCCGCATCAAGGGCGTGCAGAACGTCAAGACCGACGTCCCCAGCCAAACGATCAAATACACGTCGGAACTGCCGGTCTGATCTGCTGAAAACGGCGTCGGGCCAGACTGGATAAAAAATGCAACCGGATTGTAGGATCAGCCTCGCTGCCGGCGTCCTTCGGATGCAAGCAGCGCTGAGCGCTGCCCTCTGGCATGGGAGATTTGAATGAGCTTTTCCTATCGTTGGGTCATCGTCGCGGCTGGCGCGCTGATGTCCTGTGTCGCCATCGGGACGATGTTTTCGCTGGCGATCTTTCTCGAGCCGATGGCGATCGACACCAACTGGTCGCGCGCCGGCATTTCGAGCGCCATGACGCTCAACTTCCTGGTGATGGGCCTTGGCGGCTTCGCCTGGGGCGCGATATCGGACCGTTTTGGCGCCCGCATCGTCGTGATGACCGGCGCGGTTCTGCTCGGGCTGGCGCTGGTGCTGGCCAGCCGGGCCGGTTCGCTGCTGAGCTTCCAGATTACCTATGGCGTGCTGGTCGGCCTCGCGGCAAGCGCCTTTTTCGCGCCGATGATCGCGCTGACCACAGGCTGGTTCGACACCAACCGTAGCCTCGCCGTCTCGCTGGTCTCGGCCGGCATGGGCGTGGCGCCGATGACGATTTCGCCCTTCGCCCGCTGGCTGATCTCCGCCTATGACTGGCGCACCGCCATGTTCGATATCGGCATTACCGCCTGGCTATTGCTGTTGCCGGCGGTGCTGCTGGTGCGCCAACCACCGAAGCCCGTCATGGCCGATACCGGCTCCGCGCCGGTTGCCGAAGGCGCCGGCCTGACGGTCGGCAAGGCGCTGCGCTCACCGCAGTTCATCGTGCTGGGGCTGACCTTCTTTGCCTGCTGTGCGGCGCATTCCGGCCCGATCTTCCATATGGTCAGCTATGCCATGCTGTGTGGCGTCGCCCCCATGGCAGCGGTCTCGATCTACAGTGTCGAAGGCCTGGCAGGCCTCGGCGGCCGGCTCTTCTACGGCGTGCTGGCCGACCGGCTGGGCGTCAAGCCGGTGCTGATCGCGGGCCTGGCGATCCAGGCGATCGTCATTGCCGCCTATCTCTCGATCAGCCGGCTTGAGCAGTTCTACATGCTGGCCGTTATCTTCGGTGCCACCTATGGCGGCGTCATGCCGCTCTATGCGGTGCTGGCGCGCGAATATTTCGGCCAGCGCATCCTCGGCACCGTGTTCGGCGCCGCCACCATGCTGTCCAGCCTCGGCATGGCGCTGGGCCCGCTTGCCGGCGGCATGGTGTTCGACGCCTACGCCAACTATTCCTGGCTGTTCATCGGCTCGGCTCTTATCGGGCTCGGCGCGGTCGGCATCGCCATCGCGTTTCCGCCGCTACCGCGCAGGGAGTTGCAGCCGGCTTAGTCCGCGTCGATTTCCACACCTTGCTGGCCAGGCGCGCAATCAGCCTGGCCCGTTCGGTTCACTGCGGATTCCCCCTTGCGCGAGGCAGCTTACGGCCAACGTTTGCAGGCAAGCGATCTCGACTGAGCTCGCGCATCCAGTCCACGCCAGAGAGGACACCCTGATGGTCGAACATCCGAGTGGAAGCGAAAGCAACAGAATTGCCGCAAGCGCTGTTACCGACGACGATCCGCGTCTTGCATTCATTTATCAGGAAGCAGTGAGAGGTCTCACGCAACAGCAAACCCTTGTGGAGAACATGAGCAGCCGCGCCGGCAGCCTTGTCTTCGCCACCGCCTTCGCAAACTCGTTGCTTGGCGGTGCGGCCCTTTCCAACGGGCTTGGGCCTTGGGACTGGATTGCGGTGGCCCTGCTGTTCGGCATTGGCGGGCTGATCGTCTTCATGCTTTGGCCCTACCACCAATACACATTCCGCTTCGATCCCGAAGAGTTGCTTGATCAATATGTCGACGGCGACAGGCCGACGACGATGTCGGCCATGCGCCGCGCGCTTGCGCTTCGCATCAAGGCGGACATGGCCGGCAACTGGCGAATTATCCAGCGGCTGCGGGTGGCGCTGCAGATTGCGCTGCTGTTTCTGCTGCTCGATATCCTGGCCTGGCTTTTGGCGATTGCAGGCGTTTGAGCCGGAGGGCACACGGGTCCGCCACGGCCCGGCGCTTGACGGACAGGCAACCCAC
>NZ_RZPF01000866.1:0-2394 GCF_004022735.1 Mesorhizobium sp. M7A.F.Ca.AU.001.01.1.1 | reverse complement strand
CGCGCAGCGCTTGCGGCGAATGGTTCTCGCCGATCGACATCGCCAGGATGCGTGAGATATGGCGGCGCGGCAGATGCGTCTCCGCTGCCCATTGATTGATTTGCCTCTGGATCTTGTCCAGGTCCTTCTTCGAAGTCGGGCTTTCGGCGATGTCGAGGCCGGCGTCGCGCAACGCCGCGGCCATATCGCCCGAGATGACGAACGCATCCCACCCCAGCCAGCGCAGGAAATACTGGCCCGTGTTGCCGCCCAGCCGGCTGCCATGCTTGCCGAGCCAGGCCATCAGCCCGACCTGGTCATCATCAGGCCATTCCGCAAGGAATTTGCCGAAACCGCCATATTCCTTCGACACACGCTCGACAAAGGCAGCATTGTCGCGAACGGATCTGATCTTCTGCGGGTTGCGTACGATGCGCTGGTCGGCCGTCAGATCGTGCCAGAAATCATCGGGCTGGAACAACAGCCGCTTCGGCTCGAAGCGCAGAAACGCCTCCTCGAAGCCAGGCCATTTCTGCTCGATGACGCGCCAGACGAAACCGGCGGCGAAGACGCGCTCAGCCATAATGGAGAGAATGCGGTCATCGGGGATGTCAGCCACGGCGGCATTGTCAGGCGCCGGACCAAGCAGCGACGTCAGTTCCTCTTCGCCGCCCTTACGTTTTGCGGCGCGAGCGCGAATTTTCTTGAAATCGGCCATTGGTCCCTCGGCAACTGGAATCAATCTAACACTTCCCGTGTGAGCCGGCAGCCTCTACCTCTTACGGCAAGCCTAAGACCCTGGAGATGGCCATGAACAAGACGATCGACGATCTGGCGAACCGCTGGCTCAAGCGGCGGCCGGACGGCCTCAGCCAGCTCGAAAGCCGGGTGCTGCAATCGACGCTCGAACGCACCACCATCTCGCGCGACACCAACAAGGCCGTTGCCTTCCACCAGACCTTCGGCGACCGGCTTGCCGATACGATCGCCCGCATCGGCGGGTCATGGTCCTTCATCCTGACCTTCATCGCCTTTCTGGTCTTATGGACGGCGGGCAATGTCTGGCTGCTGTCGCGTGACGCCTTCGATCCCTACCCGTTCATCTTCCTCAATCTCGTTTTGTCGATGGTAGCCGCCTTGCAGGCGCCTGTGATCATGATGGCGCAGAACCGCCAGACCGAACGCGACCGCATCGACGCCGCCCACGATTACGAGGTCAACCTGAAAGCCGAGATCGAGATCATGGCGCTGCATGAAAAGCTGGATGAACTGCGCCACGGCCAGATTCTCGGCATGCGCGACGAGATCGTGCAACTGACCGAGATGATCAAGCGGATCGACGAAAGGCTGTCTTCGCAGCAGTCGGCTTCATGACCGACGCGATCCACCATTTCATCGAACAATACGGGCTGCTCGCGGTCTTTGTCGGTTGCATCGCGGAGGGCGAAAGTGCTGCCATTCTCGGCGGCTTCTTCGCCCACCAGCAGGTCTTCGTGCTGTGGCACGCCGTCCTTGCGGCCGGCCTCGGCGCCTTTGTCGGCGACACTTTCTTCTTCATCCTCGGACGAAGCTTTGCCGACCATCCCTATGTCGTCAGATTGCGCAAGCGGCCCGGCTTTCGCCGCGCCTTTCGCCTGCTCAACACCCATCCCGACATTTTCGTGCTGTCGAACCGCTATATCTACGGCATGCGTCTCGTCGGCGGCATTGCAGCCGGGCTCTCCAATATCACAGCGCCGCGCTTCGTCATCCTCAACGCGCTTTCATCGGCGGTCTGGGCGGTGCTGTTCGGTACGATCGGTTATGTCTTTGGACTTGGCGCAGAGCACTTCATCGGCCAGGCGCTGATGCATCACGAACGGTTGCTGATCGGTCTTGGCATCGGCCTGACCGTGGCCGTTGTGGCATGGCTCGTCGCCCGTCACATCGCCAGGAGGGAACGCGCCAGGGAAGGCTGATCGTCAATCCACGCCGAGCGCCTGATCCCCCCGATCGAGGATAAGCGGGACGATCAGGTCTTCCTCGTCGGCAAGATGTCTTGTCAGCATGGCGATCAGCCGGCTGTTTTCGTCGGCATAGGCGTCGGCTGCAAAGCGCTGTCTGTCCTCGCTCTCCTGAAGCGTCTTAATGAAGGCATTGGCCGCCTCGGCATTGCGCTCCAGCCCTTCATGGATGGTGTGGTGGTCGGCATCGAGAATCTCGAAGCCGCGCTTCAAACGGGGCTCGGCCTTGGCGAAGATCGGGAAATATTGATAATCCTCGACATTGTGGTGACCGTCGAGATGCCCAAGAAAATGATTGAGGCGCGGCGCGAACCAGCGCGCGAAATCAGGCGCCGTCAGCCGTCCCTCACGGAAGTCGTCAATGCCGTTGGCCAGCATGCCGCCAAGTTCGCGGAACATGTCGTGCCGCTGC
>NZ_RZPF01000865.1:0-2404 GCF_004022735.1 Mesorhizobium sp. M7A.F.Ca.AU.001.01.1.1 | reverse complement strand
GTATTGTCGGCGCATCGATCGCCCATCACCTGATCGAACGCGGCTGGGATGACATTGTCGGCATCGACAAATCAGGTATCCCGACCGATATCGGCTCGACGGCGCACGCCTCCGACTTCTGCTACACCACCAGCCACGATTTCCTGTCGTGCTGGACGACGCTCTACTCCATCGATTTCTACGAGAAGATGGGTCATTACGCGCGTATCGGCGGCCTCGAGGTCGCGCGTGTCGGCGACGACAGCCGAATGGAAGAAATCAAGCGCAAGATCGCCTCGGCCAAGGCGTTTGGCACGCGCGCGCGCCTGATCGAGCCGGCCGAGATCAAG
This sequence comes from Mesorhizobium sp. M7A.F.Ca.AU.001.01.1.1, assembly GCF_004022735.1. Taxonomy (NCBI): domain Bacteria; kingdom Pseudomonadati; phylum Pseudomonadota; class Alphaproteobacteria; order Hyphomicrobiales; family Phyllobacteriaceae; genus Mesorhizobium; species Mesorhizobium sp. M7A.F.Ca.AU.001.01.1.1. The sequence continues at coordinate 2,075 of NZ_RZPF01000865.1, read as the reverse complement.
GAAAAATTTCCGCTCATCGAAGAAGCGATTGTTCAAGGTGGTCTTTGGGATCCCGATGCCGGTCTGGTCATCCCGCGTTCGCAGACGGTCGCCGGCAAGCTGGTCGACCAGGCGGAAGCGTCGGGCAAGCTCAAATCCTTCGCCAACACATCGGCCCGGTCGCTGGTCGTCAAGGACGGCCGCATATCAGGCGTGGTAACGGACCGCGGCACCATCGAGGCCGACTATGTCGTCGTCTGCGCCGGGATTTGGGGCCGGCTGATAGCGGAAATGGTCGGCGAAGACCTGCCGGTCATGCCGATCGACCATCCGCTGACCTTCTTCGGCCCCTACAACGAGTTCGCCGGCACCGGCAAGGAGATCGGCTGGCCGCTGCTGCGCGACCAGGGCAACTCGGCCTATATGCGCGACACCGGTGATCCCAAGACCGCCGAGGGCGGGCAGATCGAATGGGGTTATTACGAAGAGACCAATCCGCGCCTTTGCCACCCGCGCGACCTGCTGGAGAAGGACCAGGCGCGGCTTTCGCCGTCGCAACGCGATCTCGACATGGAACAGATCCTGGCGCCGCTCGAACGCGCCATGGAACTGACGCCGATCCTCGGCGAACTCGGCTATAATGAGAGCCATTCGTTCAATGGACTTCTCCAGGTAACCGCGGACGGCGGCCCGTCGATGGGCGAAAGCCAGAAGGTGCGGGGTCTGTGGTATGCCGTTGCCATCTGGGTCAAGGATGGTCCCGGCATGGGCAAGCTGATCGCCGACTGGATGACCGACGGCCGCACCGCAATCGATCACCATGCCATCGACTATGCACGGTTCTATCCGCACCAGACCAAGGAGCAGTTCATCTGGGACCGCTGCACCGAGACGGCGATGAAGGTCTACAATCCGGCGGTGCATCCGCGCGAGCCGTTCTCCAAGGCCCGCAATATCCGGCGCTCGCCGTTCTGGGAACGCGAGAAGGAACTCGGCGGCTATTTCATGGAACTCGGCGGCTGGGAGCGCGCCCACGGCTATGCCGCCAACGAGCATCTCCTGGAGAAATACGGCAACCGGGTGCCGGTGCGTGAGAACGAATGGGACAACCGCCATTTCTGGCGCGTCTCCAATGCCGAACATCTCGCCATGAGCGAGGATTGCGGCATCGTCAACCTGTCGCATTTCGCCATGTACGACATCGAAGGTCCAGACCATGTCGCGCTGCTGGAATGGTTGTGCGCAGCCAAGATTGGCGGCGACAACAACATCGGCAAGGGCATCTACACCCACTTCCTCGACGAGGAAGGCATGGTGCGGGCCGACTTTACCGTTATTCGCATGGCCGACCGCTGTCGTTTGATCGACGGCGCGGATGCTGGCCCGCGCGATTTCCAGTACATGCGCCGCACGGCACAGGACAAAGGTTTCGACGTCACCATCACCGACGTGACCGAGAAGTTCGTCACCATCGGCATCTGGGGACCGAACGCCCGGGCGACCTTGCAGAAGGTGGTCGAAAACCCGGACGGGCTCTCTGTTGAGAACTTCCCATTCGCGGCGATCAAGCCGGTCCGGATCGGCGGCAAGGACGTCACCGCTTTCCGCATCTCCTATGTCGGCGAGCAGGGCTGGGAACTGCATATGCGCTACGAGGACGGTCTCGCTGTGTGGGACGCGCTGCGCTCGACCGGCGTGATGCCTTTCGGCGTGGAGACCTATGCCAACACGCGCCGCATGGAAAAGAGCCTGCGCCTGCAGAACGCCGACCTTCTGACCGAGTACAATCTGCTCGAAGCGGATCTCGCTCGTCCAAAGGTCAAGGAGAACGATTTCTGCGGCAAGGCGAAGCACGTCGAATACCGCGCCCGCGAGCACCAGCCGGCCATGCTGTGCACGCTGGTGATGACCGAGAATGTCGATTCCAAAGGCGTTGCCCGCTATCCCGTCGGCACCATGCCGGTGATGGATCCGAAGACCGGCGAGACGCTGGTCGACGAACTCGGCCGGCGGTCCTTCACCACCTCGATGGCCTATGGCCCGACCATCGGCAAGAATATCGGTCTTGCCTATCTGCCGTGGGCGTACGCCCAGGA
>NZ_RZPF01000864.1:0-2410 GCF_004022735.1 Mesorhizobium sp. M7A.F.Ca.AU.001.01.1.1 | reverse complement strand
ATCGAAGAAGCCGTTGCCGAGCGACTTCACCACCAGCGCGATCTTGACGTTTTCGGCATAGGCGGCATTCACGAACATGGCGGCCGAGAATGCAGCCGTCACCATCAATTTCTTCAAGAAGCTCATCGAATTTCCTCCCTTGAGCGTTGCATTCCATCGCCGCTGCGAGCGCGAGTTGGCCTCAGGCCTGCAGTGAAGATTCTTCCTTGTTGGTTGCGGATGTGCGGGCGACGATCAGCGTCACGCCGGCGGTCTCCAGCATCTTGGCTTCACGATCGTCGATGCCGTCATCGGTGATGACGGTGGCGATGCGCGACAGGCCGCACAGGATGAGGCTGGAGCGTTTGCGGAATTTCGAGGAATCGACCAGCACCACCAACTCGTCGGCCTGGTCGATCAGTTTCTGCTCCGCCTGGATCAAGAGCGGATCGCCCTCCATCAGGCCGAGCGGCCCCAGACCCTGCGCACCCATGAACATGCGGCGCGCATAGAAATTGCGCGTCACGTCGTTGTCGAAGGGCGACAGGATGATGTTCTGCTCGCGATAAATGGTGCCGCCCGACAGCATCACCGTATTCTTGGAATGCTTGAGCAAATGCTCGGCGATGGGGAACGAATTGGTGAAGATCGGCATGCGGCGGCCGGTCAGGAAATGCACCATCTGGAAGGTGGTGGTGCCGCCATTGATGATGATCGGTTCGCCGTCGTTGCACAGCTCGACCGCTTCACGCGCAATCGCCCGCTTCTGCGAGGCGTTGATGGTTTCGTTGACGGAAAAGGGCCGGCCGGCCAGCCCGATGAACTGCGGCGGCGAGATTGCCTCGGCGCCGCCGCGCACGCGGCGCAGGCGCTTCTGGACGTGGAGAGCCGCGATATCGCGCCGGATCGTCGCCTCGGAGGACTCCGTCAGGTCGACCATCTCCTGCACCGTCACCACAGGCTTTTCCTGGACGGCGGACAGAATGATCCTGTGGCGCTCTTTTTCGTGCATGGTTCCTCCCTGCCCGGGCATCTAGGCACCCAAAACGCGCAGTGTCAATCATTTCCGATCATATAATTTCATTGTGCAGTGCAGTATGATCGATATTGATCGTTTGTGATTGACAAGCCGAGCGCTTCCGTGGAAATTCGGGGCCAAATGGCCGCGCCTTCTGCGTGCCTTCGGGAGGATTTCTTATGCTCGACAAGCGCACCGGCGCGCGCCTCGCCAATCTGTGGGACGAGGCCAAGGCTCACGCCATGAGCGGGCCGGAACTTCTGGTCTACCGTTCGAACACACTTGGTTCCGACAAGCGGGTCACCAACTATGGCGGCGGCAACACGTCGTCGAAGATCTGGCAGAAAGACCCGCTCACCGGCGAGGATGTCGAAGTGCTGTGGGTCAAGGGATCGGGCGGCGACAGCGCCTCGATCAAGCTGGACGGCTTTGCCACGCTCTACATGGACAAGCTGCGCGCGCTCAAAGGCCTCTATCGCGGCGTCGAGCACGAAGACGAGATGGTCGGCTTCCTGCCGCACTGCACCTTCAACCTCAATCCGCGTGCGGCTTCGATCGACACGCCGCTGCATGCCTACGTGCCGAAGCCCTTTGTCGACCACATGCATCCCGATGCCATCATCGCCATTGCCGCGGCGAAGGATTCGAAGGCGCTGACGAAAGAAATCTTCGGCGAGGCCATCGGCTGGCTGCCGTGGAAGCGCCCTGGCTTCGAACTTGGCCTGTGGCTGGAGAAATTCTGCCTCGAACACCCAGCCGCCAAGGGCGTCATCCTGGAAAGCCACGGCCTGTTCACCTGGGGCGACACCCCCAGGGAATGCTACGAGACGACGATCTCAGTGATCAACCAGGCGATCGAATGGTTCGAGCGCCGCTCCGAGGGTGTCGCTATCTTCGGCGGTGAAGCGGTCAAGTCGCTCGACGCCACTGAGCGCCGTGCCATCGCGGCCAAACTGATGCCGAGGATTCGCGGCCTGATCTCGGAAAGGAGCCACAAAACAGGCCATTTCGACGATTCCACTGCTGTGCTCGAATTCGTCAACTCCAGGGATCTGCGCCCGCTGGCGGCACTCGGCACCTCATGCCCCGACCATTTCCTGCGCACCAAGATCCGCCCGCTGGTCATCGAATTCGATCCGGCAAAGCCCGATGTCGATGCCGTCATCGCGCGTCTTGCCGACGACATCGCCGAATATCGCGTTGGCTACCAGGCCTATTACGACAGCTGCAAGCATCCGGACTCGCCCGCCATCCGCGATCCCAATGCCGTCGTCTACCTGATGCCCGGCGTCGGCATGTTCACCTTCGCCGGCGACAAGGCGACGGCGCGCATCTCGGGCGAATTCTATGTCAACGCCATCAACGTCATGCGCGGCGCCTCCACCGTGTCGTCTTATGTCGGCCTGCCTGCAC
>NZ_RZPF01000863.1:0-2414 GCF_004022735.1 Mesorhizobium sp. M7A.F.Ca.AU.001.01.1.1 | reverse complement strand
GTGCCGGCGGGCGTTCAGGACCGCACGCGCACCAGCGCCGAGGCAGCGATCGCCAGCCAGCCGGCAATGAGCAGCGTGCCGCCGATCGGCGCCGACAGCGGGAATAGCCGCGACCCGATGAAATCGCGGGCCAGCAGATCGCCGCAGAACAGCAGAAGCCCAACCAGCAGGATTAGGCTGCCGATGCGCAGGATCCGGTTCGCGCCAAGCAATCCGGCGGCAAGGAAGACCGGCGCATGCATCAGCAGGAACGATGCGGCGGTGCCAACGAAGGCGCCGCCGAGATGCGCTGCCGCGGCCGACAGCGCCACGCCGGCAGCACCGCAGAAGCCCCCGGCCAGGACGAGGATACGGCTGCTGTTGTCGGAAGGTCGTTCGGCTGTGCTCATGTTTGGGGCCCTGTGACGCCCAACCCCGTCAGGGCTTGCCGGCGTGGGCAAGCATGTCCTGCTCGCGGCGTGACTGTGCCAGCCAGTTATACACCGCGCCGCCGGCCATCAAGACGGATGTGCCCAGAAACACCGAACGCATGCCGAAATGACCACCGGCAAAGCCGCCGAGCAAGGGGCCGGCGACTTGCCCGACATATTGGGCGGAGATCGACAGCCCGAGCACATTGCCGCCGACCCCATCGGGAACATTGTGGCGGATCACGCTGGTGATGCAGGGCAACAGCCCGCCCAGCGCCAGACCCATCAGGAAGCGCAGGCCGATGAGTTGCCAGCTCTGCGTGACGAAGGCCTGCGGGATCAGCAGCAGCGCCGAGACGGCAAGCGCGCCGATGATGACGTTCCAGTGGCCGACGCGGTCGGCGAGCTTGCCCAGGCGCGAGGCCGACAGGATGGCGCCAAGGGCCGCCGCCGACATGACGACGCCTGATATCAGCGTCACGCGGCTCTGGTCCTCGATGAGCTGCTGCACATAGACGGTGATGATCGGCTCGATCGACATGGTGGCGAAGCTCAACAGCATGCCGGTCGCCAGCATGGCGACAACAGGCCGTTTGTCGGGGATTTGTGACCAGCCGCCTTTCCGCTTCTGCGTCGCTGCGGCGTCTGCTGTTTTCGGCCGGGGATTCTCCTTGATCAGAAACGTGGTCGCCAGGAATGCCAGGAAGATGACGCCGCCGGAGAGGAGAAAGGTGGCGCGGATGCCGATCAGCGGCGGCAGGGCGCCGCCAACCAGCGGACCGACCAGAGCCCCGCCCGTGATGCCGGCCGACAGCAGGCCCAACGCCCAGCCGGAACGCTCCTTCGGGGTCTGCATGGCGACGAGGATGGTCGATCCCGAGGAGTAGCCGCCGGCAAAGCCGATGAGCAGCCGCAGCAGCACCAGCTGCCAGACCGTCTGCACCATGCCGGTCAGCGACATGCATATGGCCATGCCGAAGCTGGCGCGAACCAGCATCACCTTGCGGCCATAGCGGTCGCCGAGACGTCCCCAGAGCGGCGCCACCAGCGCCGCCGCGAAGAACGTCGCGCCATAGGCAATCCCCGACCATTGCACGATCGCCGCGTGACCCTCGGCACCCAGCTGCTCGATATAGAGCGGCAGGAACGGCAGAAGCAGCGTCATGGCGACAAGCGTCGAAAACGAACCGGCGAAGCACACGAACAGATTGCGCCGCCAGTGGATGTTGTAGGTGCTGTCGTTCGCCGGGGGCGTGCTCTGCTGCATGTCGTGTGTCCTGTCCCAGCAACTCTTTTATCGATGCTTGCTGCGGATACCAATTTGGGATACCAAGATGGTGCACGTCATGGACGCAAGCTTGGCCGCTGTCAATGCAGCCTGTCGAACGTGATCGGCAAGACGATCGCAAACGGCCAAAAGGTGGAAACGACAATGTCGCAGATGCACAGCGTCGAAAAACAGCTTCGGCAGATGATCCTGGGCCTCGAGATCGGTCCCGGCGAAAAGCTGACCGAGCGCTGGATCGAGAGCCGTTTCGGTGCATCGCGAACCCCGGTCAGGGCAGCACTGCTGCGGCTCGAGACCGAGGGGCTGGTCGGCAGGGACGGGCGCGGCTGGACGGTGTCGCCGATCAATCTGGCTGAACTCGAGCAGATCGCCGTCTACAGGGAGGCGGTCGAGGTTGCGGCAGTTCGCCTGACATGCGGCCTGGCGGACCGGAGCGCCATCGATGTCATCCAGGCGATGCTCGAATCCTGCGACAACGACACGCCGCGCGAGGAATGGCATCGCGTCGGCATGGATTTTCACATCGAACTGGCGCGTCTGTCGGGCAATGAATTCCTGTTCCGGGCGGTCCGTGATGCCATGACACGCCTGTCACGGGCGCGCTGGCTGGAGGTTCGCGACGAAGCGGCCCTCAGCCGCGCCTGGGCCGAACATCGCGCCATACTGGCGGCGGCACGCCGTGGCGACGCCGATGAAGCCGCGCGCCTGCTCTCGGT
>NZ_RZPF01000862.1:0-2415 GCF_004022735.1 Mesorhizobium sp. M7A.F.Ca.AU.001.01.1.1 | reverse complement strand
TTGCCTGGCATCGGCCCTTCGGCCGCCGCGCAGATCGTCGAGACCATGACGACGGCGCTGGACGAGGCCATGGGGCTGGCCGGCTGGCGTCCGCCGCAACGCGCGGCGGACGACTGGCCTGGCTTCGTCGCGCTCTATTCCGGCCTGCGCGCCGGCGCCAGATGGCCGGCCGACCTCGAACAGATCAGGCTGTGGTACGAGCCGCATCTGGAACGCATCCACGAGGACGCGACGACGCGCCGGGCCGACCTGTTGCAACTTGAGCAGATCGGCTCGGGCTATGCCTCGCGCGAGCGCTTCCTGACCGAACTGACGCTCGATCCGCCGGACGCCACCAGCGACCAGGCTGGGCCGCCGCATCGCGACGAGGATTATCTGATCCTGTCGACCATCCACTCGGCCAAGGGCCAGGAGTGGAAAAATGTCTTCGTGCTCAACACCGTCGATGGCTGCATCCCGGCCGATCTCGGCGTCGGCACCAAGGAGGACATCGAGGAGGAGCGCCGGCTGCTCTATGTCGCGATGACACGGGCCAAGGACAATCTCAACCTGGTCATGCCGCAGCGTTTCTTTCCACATGGCCAGGCGGCGCGCGGCGACCGCCATCTCTATGCCTCGCGCACCCGTTTCATCCCGGCCTCGATCCTCGCCGCGTTCGAACAGATGTCGTGGCCAAGCGCGCTGGCCGCGCAGGGCAGGGCGGCCCGGCCGGAGGTGCGCGTCGACATTGGCGCCCGTATGCGCGGCATGTGGAAATAGCCGAGGCCATGCCGCAGCCGCCGATCAGGATCGCCATCGCCGGCGCGCTCGGCCGCATGGGCCGCCAGATGACGGACGCCGTGCGGGTCGATCCACGGCTGGCGCTCGCTGCGCGGTTCCATCGGCCCGGCGCTGCCGGCGATGGGCTGGTCAGCCGCGAGGAGGCGCTTGCCACGGCCGATGTGGTCATCGACTTCACGACGCCGGCGGCCTCGGCTGACCTGGCAAGGTTTTGCGCCGCCCGCGGCGGGCCGGCCCTGGTCATCGGATCGACCGGTTTCGATGCGACTGAATTCGCCGACATCGCCGAGGCCGCGAAGACCATCGCCATCGTGCGCTCCGGCAGCTTTTCGCTGGGGCTGAACATGCTGGTCGGATTGGTCGAACAGGCGGCGACAGCGCTCGATCCCGAAGACTGGGACGCCGAGGTCTTCGAGGCGCATCACCGACACAAGATCGACGCGCCGTCAGGTACCGCTTTGATGCTTGGCCAGGCCGTGGCCGGCGGCCGCAAGGTCGAGCTCGACGCGGTGGCGCGGCCTGTTCGCGATGGCGCCATTGGCGCGCGGCCTCCCGGTGAGATCGGCTTTGCGGTGCTGCGTGGCGGCAGCATCATCGGCGAACACAGCGTGAGCTTCTGTGCCGAAGGCGAGCTTGTGACCTTGTCGCATGCGGCCGGCGACCGCGTCATGTTCGCCCGCGGCGCCATTGCCGCCGCGCTCTGGCTCGAGGGACGCCCGCCCGGCGAATACGACATGCGCGACGTTCTCGGTTTCGGCGCTCCGTGACCGGCAGCCACAACGGATTCCATTTCAACGGCCGTTAAAACGACTGAAAGCCAGCTGAAAGCTTGGGCGTGCCATGAAGTCATTACGGCGTTCGCCGTGTGACCGGTGCGGGAGCGGCCGGTAAGGAGGAATGCGGCGCAGCCGGGATGGCGCGCCGCCCAAGTGGAGGAAGTTTCGTGACCGGTTTCATCTCGAAGTGCGCCCTGCGCACAGCGGCGCTAAGCCTTGCTATTGCAGCCACAAGCGCCACGGTGGCTTCGGCTGCCGACAAAATCACCATCATCGTCGGCGGCATGGAAAAGCAGATCTATCTGCCTGCCGTGCTCACCCAGCAGCTCGGCTACTTCAAGGACCAGGGGCTCGATGTCGAACTGCTCAACTCGCGCGCCGGGGTCGAGGCCGAAAATGAACTGCTGGCAGGTGCCGTCCAAGGCGTTGTCGGCTTCTACGATCACACCGTCGACCTGCAGTCGAAGGGCAAATACATCCAGTCGATCGTCCAGTTCAGCCAAGCGCCCGGTGAGGTCGAGCTGGTCTCCGCCAAGCACCCGGAGATCAAGTCGCCCGCCGATTTCAAGGGCGCCACGCTCGGCGTCACCGGTCTCGGCTCCTCGACCGATTTCCTGACCCAGTATCTTGCCGTGCGCAGCGGCCTGAAGCCCGGCGACTACACGCTGCTGCCGGTCGGCGCCGGCAACACCTTCATCGCCGCCGTCAAGCAGGACCAGATCCAGGCCGGCATGACCACCGAGCCGACCATCGCCAAACTGCTCAAGACCGGCGAGGCAAGCATCCTGGTCGACATGCGCACGCCCGAAAAGACCAAGGAAGCGCTGGGCGGCGACTATCCGGCGGCGTCCTTCTATGT
>NZ_RZPF01000861.1:0-2415 GCF_004022735.1 Mesorhizobium sp. M7A.F.Ca.AU.001.01.1.1 | reverse complement strand
CCTATGCGCGTCAGCTGCTGAAAGACCTCGACATGGTGCAGGAGCTCGCCCGTAGTTCGGGCACGGCGACCCCAATGTCCGGCCAAGCCGCCCAGCTCTTTGATCTGCTTATCGCCGCCGGCCACGGCGACATCGACGGCACCGGCATCTACCGCCTCTACGAAGGCGCGCCGTCACATCTTACAGCGATCGGGGAGAGCGCGCGTGCCTAGTAATTCTTACGGATTCATCGGTCTCGGTGCGATGGGCATGCCCATGGTCACCAAGGCTCTGGCAGCCCAGCTCGACGTGCACATTTTCGATACCAACGCTGCGGCCGTCGATGTCCTTGTCGCGCAGGGAGCAAAGCGGCAAGACAGCGCCGCCGCGGTCGCCAATGCGGTCGAGACGGTCTTCGTCAGCCTGCCAAACGCGCCGATCGTCGAGGCCGTCGCGCTGGGTGAGGCCGGCCTTATCCATGGCAAACGCATCAAGCACTATATCGATCTCTCGACCACCGGCCCGACAATGGCGCGCAAGGTCGGTGATGCGATGGCGGAACGCGGCGTATCTGTGCTGGATGCGCCCGTCAGCGGCGGACCAATCGGCGTCCGCAACGAGACGCTGGCGGTCATGGCGTCGGGGTCGGAGCAGACACTGGAACGGGCACGACCGTTCCTGGCGACATTTGCAAAGACTTTTGTCCATCTCGGCCCGGACGTCGGCAAGGCACAGATCCTCAAGCTCGCCAATAATCTTCTCACCGCAACCAACATGGTGATTGTCGGCGAAGCGCTAGCATTCGCCGAAAAGGGCGGTATCGAGCCCGAGGATCTGTTCCGGATCATCAATGCCGGCTCAGGCCGGTCCTGGGTGTCCGAGATCGCCTATCCAAAGCATGTGGTGACACGCCGCTACGACCAGAATTTTCGCACCGAGCTCATGCACAAGGACGTGACGCTTTGCATGCAGGAAGCCGAGCGTATGGGCGTGCCAATGTGGCTCGGGGCCAACGTCCGCCAGTTCTGGCAGTTCGCCATGACGCAAGGCATGGCCGACGCCGATTGCTCGCGCATCGCGGCCCTCATCGAGGGTTGGGCAGGCCTGAATATCGAAGACGCGGCCGAGGCCGCCGAATGAATTCATATGGGGAGGAGTACACCGTGATGCTGAACGACAAGACCGCCATTATCACAGGCGCCGCCTCGCCGCGCGGCATAGGCAAGGCCACGGCCCGGCGGTTTGCCGCGCAGGGCTGCCGCGTGGCGATCTTCGACCTCGACGAAGAGGCCGCCATGAATGCGGCCCGCGACATCGGCTCCGAACACATCGGCGTGGCTTGCGATGTCCGGGATCCTGTTTTTTGTCGCAAGGCAGTTGGTGACGTCATGGCCCGCTTCGGACATGTCGACATCCTGGTCAACAATGCCGGCATCAGCCAACCAGACCGGCTGATGGATATCACCCAGGAGAATTTCGACCTGGTCATCGATTCCAGCCTGCGTGGCAGCCTGAACATGACCCAGGCTACCGTGCCTTCGATGATCGAACGGCGCTCCGGCGCTATCGTTTCGATCGGCTCGATCGCGGCCCAGATCGGCGGCGGCATTTTCGGCGGACCGCATTATTCCGCCGCCAAGGGCGGCATCCACAGCCTCACCAAGTCGATGGCGCGTGAACTGGCGCAGCACAATATCCGCGTCAACGCGATAGCCCCCGGCACGATCGACACGGACATCTTTGGCGACAAGCTGACCGAAGACAAGCGGCGCGACATCGTCGTGAACATCCCGCTGGGCCGGCTCGGGACGGCTGACGATATCGCAAAAGCCTGCCTGTTCCTGGTCTCGGACCTGTCCGACTACGTGACGGGACTCATTCTCGACGTGAACGGCGGCCGATTCATGCACTGAAAAGACAGTCCGCACGGGCCTGCGGATCGATGCAACGACGAACATTGGAGGCGACGCATGCTTACGATCAATTCCGGACAAGACGAGGCTCCGCTTTCGGGTGGGGCGGTGCTTCTAACGTTTCGTCGCGAATTTCCAGCGCCTTCTTCAGGGATCGAAGGCGTGCATCGTCCCACCTGCTCGATATGGGACACCCCCCGCGAGTACCAGCCCGATGCGTTGTTGAAGTCAGGGATCAAGGATGAAGCGGTTGCCTCCTACCTGTCAGACACCCGTCCGCTCTATGACGCCGCCAAGCGTTGCGTTGGCCAGCTTTCGGGAATCCTGCTTCTGCTCCAGACCGACAGCCTCGACCGCAACCGCAACGATCTCTTGCTGGCGTCGGTGACAAGGCAGTTGCGCGAGGCAACCGACCGGCTTGGTGCGGTGAAGGCGCCGCCGACAGCGGCCCGCCACCAAGCCGCGCTCGCCGATCTGCTAGTGCTTCTCGGCCGGATACTCTCGCGGCTTGATCGTCTTGCCG
>NZ_RZPF01000085.1:0-12935 GCF_004022735.1 Mesorhizobium sp. M7A.F.Ca.AU.001.01.1.1 | reverse complement strand
TCCATGGGGCGTAGCGCAGTCCATGCTCCTGCCCGGCGCCATCATCCCGCCCGTCGCGTTGGCCGTGGTCCTTGTTTGGCGCAAACCGCAGGCGCCTTGGCTCCAAGGAGCCTCGCTGATCGCAGGCATGTTCCTTATCTTGTTGTCAGTCGCATTGGTCGGAGCAAGCGCTGGTGGCGAGTTCTACGAACGGCAATTGAACGTCATGTTGTTCGTGGCCATCACAGCCATCATCATCTTCGGGATCCCCTTGGCCTGGACGATGACGATCGCTGCGCTGGCGCTCGGACTTTATCTCATGCTTCAACTGCAGAACCCGGCCATCGCGCATGGGAGTGCAGTAGCTGGAACGCTGTTCTTCGCCAGCGGTATCTTTGCAACGGTGGCCGCGCGGCGCATCATGACAATTCTCGCTCAAAAGACTTTCCTGTTTGAGCTTCGCGACCGACGCAGGGTCGCCCAACTGGCGAAAGCGAATGATCGACTGGTACTCCTGGCGAGGACCGATCCACTCACCGGCATCTCCAACCGTCGCTGGATGACGGAAACACTCGAGCGCCTATGGGGAAGCGACAAACGTTGCCTTGCCGGTGCCGCGATGCTGATGTGCGACATTGACAACTTCAAGAAGCTAAACGACCACCTCGGCCATGCGGAGGGAGATCGGTGTTTGGTAAAGGTCGCAACTATCTTGAAGGAAAACGTGAGGCGTGATCGCGATCACGTTGCCCGTTATGGCGGCGAAGAATTCCTCGTGCTCCTGCCCGGGGTGAACGAGGAAGAGGCCGCCGCTGTGGCTGAACGAATGCGTAAGAGCGTCGAGGCTGCCGCTTTGCCCAACCCTGGATCCCGTGTGTCGCGCTGGGTCACCCTGAGCATTGGAGTTGCCGTTCAGACCGCTGAGGCGATCTCGCCGGAGCAGTTACAGCAACGGGCGGATGCCGCACTTTACCTTGCCAAGCAGACGGGCCGCAACAGGGTGCTGCTTCACAGACCGGAGTTATCCGCGCGCAAACATATTCGGCCGGGCAGCCTTGGGGCATAGGCCGTGCGTGGCCGAGTTTCCGGGTTGTTGAGAACACCCATGGCCGATTCCGGCTGCGTGGATGATCCAGGAGGAGTTCCACCAAGTGGCCTCAGTGATGGCGATCATCTGGATGACTTGCCGGGTCTTCGCAAATGCCGAGCGCATGGGCTCCGTCGATTTCTGCGCCCTGCGCCCTATGTGGCGCGCGTTTGGCTAGGTGAAGGGCGCCCATTGCGCAGCCCCTGATCTTGCGCAAGGGAATCCTGCGACAGCCCTCATTAGATCGGTTGCAAGTGCTCCATGAAATCTCCATCTAGTTCAGTTGTAGTCAGAACGCGGTCAAACGATGACACGGCAAGAAGTTCTCTCCGTCATTGGATCAGCCGACGATATTACGGTTGCGGAGATCATCGCAACGGGTGCGTCGATCGAGGAATTGAGAGAGGCATGGGCATGGGCTTTTGCTGACGAGGCGTTAATGGGACAGGGGCGCCCGCTTCCGGGAACACGAGCGGCCGCGCTTATTGACCTGCTTAAGCCCGACGAGGACGACCCGGCTGAACCGGGCACCCGTCTGGAGTAAATCAGCAAACCCATCGAATGTGCAATTCGGTCTTGTCATCCACGGCAGCGTTGCAGACACTTTCTCGGTGAAACCGACCTTTGTGCCCGTTTCAGTTCAGTCATAGGTCTTGCGCGTGGGCTCCAGACTCCCGACCATCGTAGCCGAGTAGCAGGCATCACAGGCCTCGTGCGGCTCAGTCGGCCACTGGATAACGCTACAGCATTGATCACACAGCCGATTTGGAGATCGCCCACTTCTCTTGCGTTCACACGCCAGAGATCGCTAGTCTAAACCTGTGGCGCGAAGTTCCTTACATCGATAAAAGCACACGCGCTCAGAAGCGGATCGCAGGCTTTTGTTGTCCACCTGTGTGGTCGCCGGATGCGCCGAAACGTAAGGACTTTCGCCTCGCCGACCGGAGTCGCCGACCGTGCGCGCAAAGCCGCAGAGCAGTTCCCGCAGCCGCATGTTGAGCCGGACCGCCACTTCAAACATACCGCTCATCAGCTTCACAACTCTGGTGCGCTCCGGTAGGGGGCCAGCCCAGCAGCACAGATCGCGACGCCGTCTGGCCTGTCAGTCAGGAGTTTGCCACAGCAACGAAAAGCGATTGTCCCTGCCGGTCGATACGGAACAACACTGGCTTTTTCTGCTGACGGGATTTCGCCCATTCCTCGCGGACGTCAGACGGCTGGGTCATGTTTCGGTTGTTGGCCGACACGATGACGTCGCCGGGCCGGATGCCGCTTTCGGCCGCAGGACTGTTGGGAGCGACATCCTGGACGAACACGCCCGTGGTGTCGGCCTGCAGGCCGAGTTGCTGGCGCGCTTCGTCCGGAATGGCGCTCAGCGACATACCAAGGCGCTGGTCCTCAGTCCCCAGGCTTGGAATGGCACCGGTCTGTTCCTCCTGATCCCTGCGTCGATCGACAGTCAGCGACAATTCCTGGTTTGTGCCGCCCCGGTTCGTTGTTACGGTGACTTTCGATCCCGGCTTCTGGCTTGCTGCCGCCAGCGTCAGGTCATGGACGCCTTGGATGTCCTTGGCGTTGAACCGGGTTATCACGTCGCCGGCCTGGATTCCCGCTTTCTGCGCCGGGCTGCCAGCCTCGACCGAGGCAACCAGCGCTCCCTTGGCGCCCGGCATTCCGAGCGCCTCGGCGATGGAGGGCGTGATCTCCTGAAGACGCACGCCGATGAAGCCGCGCTCGATGCGGCCAGTGCTGATCAGTTGGTCGACGATAGTCCGAGCTGTGCGCGAGGGCACCGCGAACCCAATGCCTATGCTACCGCCTGACGGCGACACGATTGCCGTGTTGACTCCGATGACTTCGCCGCGCGCGTTGAACAAAGGACCTCCCGAGTTACCTCTGTTGATCGAGGCGTCAGTTTGCAGGAAATCGTCGTAAGGACCGGCCTGGATATCGCGAGAGCGGGCAGAAAGGACGCCAACAGTGACCGTGCCCCCGAGGCCGAAGGGACTGCCGATGGCGATGGTCCAGGCCCCTGGTTGCATCGCGTCCGAATCCCCCCAGGCCGTCGCCGTCATGTTGGGCGGAGGCTCGACTTTCAATACCGCGATGTCGGTTGCCGGATCGCGGCCCACCACCCGGGCGGGCGCCGTCTCCTTGTCGGAGAACACGACGTGAATCTCAGTTGCGTCGGCGACGACATGGTTATTGGTGACGATATAGCCTTCGGGACTGATCACAAAGCCGGAGCCGAGTGCTTCCCGCACCTGGGGCTGGATACGCCCTCCTCCGTCGAAGGGATTGGGAAAGTCGTTGAGCGTCGTTTGATCCTGGATGATCTGCCTGGTCGTGATGGCGACAACCGCGGGCAGCTTCTGACGCACGATTGCGCTGAAGTCGTTCGGAATTTCCTGTGCGGTGGCCGGAGCAAGGCCGCCAGTCGAGAGCATCAGGGCTCCTGTGATCAAGCCAATGCACAAGTTCCTAGAGAGGTAAGACATGACTGGTTCTCCTGCCGGATTCGGGTCCTTGATTTTCGCCCGACGTCAGAACTGAGATTCTCGCCGATTGTTTCACCGGCTGGATAAAATGGTTCTAAGGCGTTGACCACGGGAAATGTGACCCGTGCCAAGCCATTGAAACTTGCTTGAGACGTCCCAAAATTTCGTCTGGCGGGAATCGCGAGAGCCGCCAAACTCAAACACGCAGGAGATTGTCTGAAGCGGAGGACCATCAATGGAAGCAGCCATTTCGACCCATTTTGCCTCGATTGAACCCGTGGCCCCCGATGTTTTTCTGGACCGATTGCTGCATCCGGCACGGCATTTCAAACATCCCCACGACGTTTTGGCCGACGTTGCCCTGGACGGTCAGGAGAAGCGCGCCATCCTTTCGTCATGGGCGTCGGATGCCTGCGCGTTAGAATCCGTGCCAGCGCTTCGCATGCTGCCGGGGGCGGGTGAACCAGTCAGCTTCGATGCGATCATGGATGCATTGCAACAATTGGATCAATCGGACGAGCTTGCCGGTCCTGATGGCAGTGACAGCGCGATGTTGGCCGGGTTCGTGCCATTCATCGATCGGATTTAAGCGCGACCTGATTGTTCGTGAACCATTGACCCGTCGGCGAGTGACCCCGCCGGCGGGGGGTGGCATGGGTGCGTTTCGCCCGGATTGCCGCTGAAAATTTTCCTAATACCTCTTGAAGGTGCAAGTCGCGATTCTAAATTGATGGTCGCCGGTCGCCTGATGGGGCCGGCAAGACCAGGAGGCGGCAAGGCTCTTGGCGCCTCCTATGATCCATGTTGCTCAAAGGAGGATGTGGTTATGAACCTCGATTTTACCCCCCTGTACCGGTCCAGCATCGGCTTCGACCGCATGGTCGACATGCTTGAAAATGCGAGCCGTGTGGCCTCGTTCGACAACTGGCCGCCCTACGATATCGCCAAGGTTGATGATGATGACTATCGCATCACGATGGCGGTCGCCGGTTTCTCGCAGGACCAGCTGACCATCACTCACCAGCCCAACATGCTGGTCGTGAGCGGGTCGCAATCCGGCGATGAGAACGGCCAGTATCTCTACCGCGGCATCAACGGGCGCGCTTTCGAGCGTCGGTTCGAACTGGCCGATCATGTCAAAGTTGCTGGCGCCAGCCTTGAGAACGGGCTGCTGAGCATCGATCTCAAGCGCGAGGTTCCCGAGGAGATGAAACCGCGCAAGGTCGAGATCTCCAGCGGGGCTCCCATGCCGAAGATCGAAGCCCCCAAGGTCGAGACCGAGAAGCTGGCGGCCTGAGCAATCCACGATGAAGGCATCGCTTGAGCCGGGCGTCCGGCCCGGCTCACAGACCTACGAAAGGAGAAAGACAATGAGCGTACGTGACTTGATCCCATGGGGCCGGGGCAACGGAAACTCGGCGCCCAGTCTCTTCCCTGATGGAGATCGAGACCCCTTCGTCTCCCTCCACCGGGAGGTAAACCGGCTGTTCGATGACGCCTTCCGCAGCTTCGGCGCCAGACTGCCGGCCTTCAGTCCCTCTTTTGCCGCCACTTGGCCCAGCGTCGAAATTTCCGACACGGACAAGGAAGTCCGCGTCACGGCGGAAATACCCGGCCTGGACGAGAGCGACATAGAAGTCCTGCTGGACAACGGGGCGCTCAAGCTTAAAGGCGAGAAGCGTTCCGAGACCGAGGACAAAGACCGGCAGTTCTCCGAGCGCTTCTACGGTCGCTTCGAGCGCCTCATTCCGCTCGGCTACGAGGTCGAGGAAGACAAGGTCAACGCCGCCTTCAAGAACGGGGTGCTGACCGTGACCTTGCCCAAGACCGAGCGGGCGCAGGCGAAGGCCAAGCGGATCGCAATCAACGGCAAGAACTGACGCACGGCAGTATGAGCAGCGGCCGTAACGGCCGCTGCTCGTACCACCCTTCATGATAGGAGGGACAGACAATGGAGACAGTTCAAAGCAGCGACATCAGAAGCCCAACCAGGACCTCCGGCCGGCCGGACAATGACAATCGGTCTCGTGTCGACGAGCCGGCTTTGTCAATGGGGCGGTCAGTGTTTCCGGACGGCGTGACGGGACGGATCTACCAGCCATGCCGCTCGGCCATGACCTCGGCAAAGCCCCGCAAGGACTGGCGATTGATCTTCGAACCTCGCACAGCCCCGTTCATCGAGCCGCTGATGGGCTATACGGGCGGCCGGGACACCCTGACCCAGGTTCGACTGGATTTTCCGACGCTGGAGGCGGCGATCCGTTATGCGGAGCGCCAAGGCCTCAGCTACGTGGTGCAGGCTCCATCTTCTGGCTCTCAGGCCAAGGTCAGCAACAGGCAAGCATCGGAGGAGAGGCACGCCTTTTCCGACGTGGTTTGGCAACGGCTACAATTGGCATGGCTCCAGGCAGCCACAACTATGGCGCTGGTGCACAGGCAGCGCACATACAGACGGCGCTTTCCGAGCCCGAGACATTCTACGCCTGTCCGATGGAGGTGGTGGATGACCCGGTACTCGCACCCGACGAGAAACGTGCCGTGCTCAAGAACTGGGCCTGGAACGAGTACCTGATCGACTTGGCCACCGCTGAAGGCATGCCGGAAAATGCACGTCCGACGCGATTGGACGAGGTTGAGCTCGCTCTGCTGGCCTTGGAGGGCAGTACCCAGAGATTCCAGACTCGGCTCAGCCCGGTACGATCCCGGATAGCCGCATGATTGGAGGCAAGAATGGACCCACTGATCGTCTTAGACGCCCAACGGACCATCCCGAACCCCTTCGCGCTTGCGGTCGCGGCAGCAGGGCGGGCGCGCGCACTGGCGCGCGGCGCAGCGCCCCGGCTGGCGGCCAGGCCGAAGAGCCGGCTGCATCTCGCATTGAGTGAGATCGCCGGCAATGCGTTCGAACCTCGGGAGATCGAACCCTTCCTCCTGACTGAGCCGATCTCGCCGAAGGACTGCGCCCGTTTCAAATCCGGACCCAGGAAGCTTTGCGGCATCGGGCCGAACAGGCCCGCTGCCGCACCCGCCCTCGACTCAAGGGCGGTACATTGACGTACTGAAACGCAGGAAAGGAGAATGACGATGTTGAAGAATCTCGCTTCCGACAGCAGCAGGCCGGCGCTCGATGTCGTAAACATCCTTGCCGGCATCGCGCTGGCGCTCTCGCCTTGGCTCCTTGGCTATGCTGCCGATGCTGTTGCCGTCTGGCACGCCTTCATCGCGGGCGTAATCACCGTTCTGATCGCAGCGCGCGCGTTGGTGGCGTTCCACAAATATGAGGAATGGGCGAACCTTGTCGTCGGCCTGTGGATTGTGGCCGCACCTTGGGTGCTTGGCTTTGCCGGCCTGGCGGCAGCAATGTGGTCGCACGCCATCGCTGGCGCTGTGGTTGCTGCCCTGGCAGCAGCCAGCCTTTGGCTCGCGAATGACCGACCGCTCTCTGCAGCCTGATCATAGCCGCTGGCGGGTCCGACTCTTCCGGGCCCGCTCTTTTTTTCGCGAGACGATGCCGGCGGCGATGAAGGCGTTGACGTGCCAGAATTGATGCCCTCCGGTTTGACGACTACATCCCGCGCTGTGTGGAGTGGCCGCAATGGACATGAGTAAAGGAAAACACAACGCCGCCTTCGCTGCGCTGATGCTCTTCCAGTCAATCTACACTGCTACGCCGGTTAGAGGCCTTGCTACGCGACGGCAAGATCGCCGACGTGCAGGTTGGTGGGCCGAGGGCCTCGCGGACAGACGCGCTGGCAGCGGGATGAGGTGCCAATTGCCAAGAGGCTGCTGGGCTCGGCCGGCCAATTCTCTCTTGAACTGAAAAGAGCCATTTCCAATATCCTCTCTGTGCCGAAGGCGTCACGCAGACCGGCATGTTTTGCCGAGGAATCATCCTGCGTCACCCGAAGAGACACAAGCGCCGCTTTAGGGCTTGAAGGGAGGTCACGATGGAGAGCGCTACGTTCAAACAGCCGATTTTCGTGCGAGATGACAGTTTCGTCCTCAAAAAGATCGGTTGCGTCATGGATGCCATAGAATTTCTGGAAGAATGGCCGGTCGAAAGGCGTGGCCTTCTCCACGGAGCGGCCTGTGATACATGCTACTCGGCGTATGATGGTCGCAAGTCGGTCGAGGCCGCGCACAAGGCGTTTGCGACCTGGGCACGCAGGGTGGGTGTGATCGAAGACGTTCCCTTGGCGCCGTCTTGGATGACAGGGCCGAAGATTGGCAGTGCACACGAACTAACCGTTAAAACTCTCTGCGGCGGCAATCACGCCGCCGAAGCAAACAAATCTGCCACGCGCTCACGAGGAGGAGAGGCTCGGTTGACCAGATGACGGACGGGCTGCGCCGGCAACTCGCGCTATCGTATTCGGGGGCTGCGGACGATCGCCCTCCCGCTGCCAACCCCGATGAGCAAAGAGCCTTTCACATCTGCAAGCCGCAGCCGCCGATTGCAGCTCAAGCCGAATGCAGGCCTTCACTGCACCAAAAAAGTCCGCTACACATAAGGCATGGTGCATTCATGGCCTTGCGGACGGGCGAAGCCGTGAGGCGATACTCGCCCACGCCTCGACCAGTCACGGCACAGCGGATTGAGCGAGTACTCGACCGCGTCGCCGAAATCATTGTGGCACGAGGTGACCATGGTGAGGCATGGCTCCCGTTATACGACCACTTGGAACGCGCCTTGCAGGACCACTGGGCGAAGGAAGAACGTCTTGCCGCAGTGCGTCAGCGGGTCATACGGTCCCAGGATCGAGCGGCCACACGATCTTCATAGTTCCTGTTGCCACATCTTCATGTCGCCGTCCTCGCCATATTTCGGCCGGTAGATCGGGTAGCCCATCAACATGCGCCGAAGCTCCTCGCCGAGCCTACCGTTCTTCATGCGGTCTTCGAACGAGTGGCGCGCAGTGAATAGACAGTGTGTATTGTTCTCGACGGTCGCCGACCGCGTCAACAGATGGTGATTTGGCAGGCTCGCCTATCGTGCTCTCGGCTAGTCCGCAGGATCGTGCCGAGGAGCTCGGCGACCAATATCTCTGCGAGAGGCTGATAAACAAATCCAGAGACACGGCATGGGCGGTATCGGACACGCGCTGCTTGTGGATTTCGCCCAGCATCAACGATGCCTACAAGGCATCGTCAGCAGCCTCGCGAAAATCTCTGGCGTGCGGGATTTTATACGGTCAGTGGTGTCGAGGGCGCGGCGCACGAACACGCAGCTCTCGTCTCTGACCCCTCTGAGCACACGGCGATAGTAATGGAAATGATCGCCCCTCCGTTGAAAGAAGCGGTCGGGAGATGCTCTCCGCGTCGTCTTCCCACGTCTGGGATGCACCATTTGGAAACAGCCGCAAGGCCGACTGCCTGAGCGTGCGGATCACGCGGCCGCAGCTCAGGGCGCAGCAGTCCGCGTTGCCCACCCCCCACTTAGCAGCCCTGTGCCTTCAGGGACCGGACCATCCGCACGACAACAGGGTCATATGGTTTCTTTTCCGATTTCCTGTAATTAATTATGAAAAGCGCGGCGCGGTCGCCGCAGACCGTGATTGCGCGGACATAGCGGATCTCGCCATTCTTGACACCCGAGTAGCTTGCCCATCTGGATGTTATGCGCCGATAGGTCAGTCGCCAACCGGACTTTTTGTCCTCTATCATGCGGTGCTCGATCTCGGCGCGAAAACTGGCTTTGCCCAATCGTCCGCCCCAAACGACTAGGGACGCTTCTCTCGGCCCCAGAAAAGCCGCGCCTTGATCCGAGTGCTGGGTGAGGACGAAACCTGGAGGAATATCGAATGTAAAGCCAAGCTGCCGGACGCCAAAGGGCTGCCATGCTTCGGCCCGAAGCAATGTGGTGCAATAGAGACAGACTGTAAGGCCCAGCAAGAAGTGTCGCATCGCTCTGATTTAGCGTCGGCTAACATGGCGACCAGACCGACATGGGGTCCGCGACGTAAAATGTGCAGTTCAAAGCGGGCTTCCCTCCGCGTCAGTGGGATGATCACTGAGGTGGCGCCGGAACTTACCTGATCCTTGAGCCGGCGAACCGATGATGCTGGAGGGGGGCGCAGACGTTCACGCGGACGGGCATCGACTGGTCATCGCCGACACATGGTGCGCATCCCCCACAATCCACATCTCGGTAAGCGATTGGAGGGGTGGCGGGCGCCTGTGGCGGGTTTGTTGGGACGTTAGGCGCCGGCCGGGCGGGCGGGGGTGGGCCGCCGCAAGCACAAGCTAATATATACCCAACTCTGGTGCCTATGGTGCTATCGCGCAATGGCCCTGACGGGCAGCCTAGGCCATGGGGCTTAGTTGCGGGATTACCGTTTTGCGCGTAGTTTGTAGATCTGGTTGTTTGGGTCCCTCCTTATGACCAGTGCCGGTCGGCACGGTCACCGTCACCCTTGCTTGGTAATCTGATCGTGCCGACCTACCCTTTTGACATAGAACCGCACCCCCTTTGGCAATTGAAGCGCCTGGCGAACGGGCGGCATGAAACTCATCCGAATGGCGTCACGCTTCGTCGCTAGGCGATGTGTTGCCGCCGGATCAACGTCAACTGCGGTTCGAGCTGTAGCGCTGGGAGCAAGACGCCCAGGAGTTACCATTGGGCTGCGCACGCTGAAAGGACGGGTTACTCCCGACGCGGCGAAGTCAAATCCGAGGATCGCAAGGGCCTTCAGCTGTCTGCTCGCGCCGAGTCCCTGGGATTCGTCTATCGACCGCTCGCCGAGATCCTGGTCGCGGAGCCCCTCGATACGATCCTGCAGCGGGTAGAGAGCACGATAGGCGAGCCTGCCAAATCACCATCTGTCGATGCGGTCGGCGGGAAGATTGAAGCAACGGTTAGAAGTCACCTCGGGCGACCCTACGCTTCAGGTCAATGTCGTTCGCAGGCCAACCAGATCGTCGGCATGTCCCATGTCCAGACCTTCAGCCGGCGCGCCCCACGCATCAGCCGCCAGGCCGGTGAACACGTCGAACACCGTCCAGCTTCCACCTGGCTCTTGCCTTAAGTCGTACCGCTGCTGTGCCATGGGTCATTCGTTCAGCTTCCGATCCAGCTCGTCAAGCATGGACCGATGCTGCTCGGTCACATCCCAATCTGCTGGACCTCCCAGCAGTTGGCGGATTTGATGGCGCAGCGTCTCTGAAGTAATCCACGACCGAATGAGACGCGATGTAGCCTGCTGTTGCTCGGGAGAAAGCTCTTGCATGGTTGGCCCGCACGGTTTGACCGAGCCCAACCCCTTTGTGACCTTAATGGTTCCCGATGGATTGCCTGAAGAGAGTTGGAGCAGCAGCTACTCCGGCGCGACCGATAGAAAAAAGTTCATCGCCGCGAAGGCCGGCTTTGTAACGTGCAATCAGGCTTTCGGCAGCCGTCGTAGCTTCGGGGCTTTCGCGGTTAATGCCGCGCAGCTCACAAAGCATATCGAACAGCCCCTGGAGAAGAGACAGTTCCTCCGGCTCGAAGGTGCCGTTCGCGATGCTTGTTACCAGCATGATCCCTGCCCCTGCATTGGCCGGATCATTCGAGCGGGTCAGGTAAATGTCAATTCGGACCAAGGTCTTGTCGGAAAGGCCTTCATCGCTCAATAGGTCACAGTGACGACAACCGTGTCGGTGTATACGCCTGCGGAAGGAGTGGCCTGCGGCGGGACGCGACCATAAACCGTGAAGACTCGGTTGCCCCGGACGCGTTGCTACACGAGCGAATTGCCTGGCCATCCATGTTTCGGGTCTTCGCCATTCAGGAGGTCCACGCTGTGACCGCGCACCATGTCAAGATAGCAGGCGCCCCCTCGCGCCATGAACACATCGAACTATGGCTTGAGCACCGCGGACTGTCCAAATCTCTTCCGTAGTGGCCGGTGCGGTCCGTTGGGCCCAAAGGCCCCCACTGAACCAGCATTCTCCCTTTCCGCGTCTAGTGCGCCGTAGTGGGTTCGCCTCTCGAGTCAGGGAGCTGTCGCATGGTCTAAAAGCCGGAAGTCCGACACGGCGCACATTGGAATCGGCGCGATCAATGCCTTCGACGGTGATCGCGATCGTCGCGTTCTCGATCCCAATCCACCCCTTGGCTTTCCGGGGTTGCGGACGTCCTGCCTGCATTTCAGATATCGCAGTGAAAGCAGCTTAGCATAAGCGGCTCGAAGCGTCCTTCGGCAAAGACCCTGTTGCCATAGGGGAGACAAGAGCTCGCGGCTCAAGCCGCAAAATCCTGGCGATTGGTTGTCAGGATGACGCACATGCAGCTTGCCCTGCTCTTAGGCGCTCTTGGCAGGATCATATTCTTGATGCTGCAGGCATAGGTTGGGCGCTCAAGCCTTGCCACGTCACCCTCTGCTGGCTGCCCAGTCAACACGTTAAACACGGTCCAGCTTTCGTTGGTTTCTTTTCTGAGTTCATGTCTTTGGTGAGTCACTGTCGCTAGCCATACATCAAGCAGTGATCGATGATTACAATCGATGACTTGGAAGGCGCCAGAGGTCGTCAGCGCGTGAGATAGAATGACTGACGGCTAACACCGCCTCGTCCTTCCTGCGCGATAGCCTGATGACCTTCAAACGCATGAGCTGACTCGCAACACTGCGATTCAATTTAGCACACGTTTAATTAGCTCCGGAGCATTTTAACGAATCGTTGACCGCGCTGTCCCATTATAGGACGGCGCGGTCAAACCCCAACCGGACTGCGCAGGCGGCTCCGGCACTGAAGCGCCCGCCCAACTGTCGGAGTCGCCACCCACACCAACATACCAGCAATGGTTGAATCAACCGTTACCGCATGTGCTTTCCAATGTGCTTCCCTGATCGTTAGACTTTGACCGAGCGGACGGGAATAAGCGCAGAACAGTTCGCTAACATTTGAGACAAGTCGATGGATATGACGAGCAATCCGATCTTGGTGGATCAATTCCCGGCAAGCTCTACAGCGGCGAGCCCAAGAAGGATATTCCTACATCTGGCCGACGTGCGGTCAGCAGGTCGACATGCGTGACCTTCGCCAAGGCGCTGGCCGCCGGTTGTGCCGCGCCGCCTCGCTCTGGTTTCCTGACATTCCGATCGCTTGTCAAACGATCCAGCCCACATGCCGCACTTCCGCCGGGAATCGGGTCCATGAACATCGCGGATCCCGCCGATCAGGTTCCTGAGCTGGCGCTGCGTCCATGAGCGGCGCAGGGGGATTTGATCCTTGCACTGAACCGTCCGAGGCGGTCTGCGAACAACTCGCCGTCCGGCCGGCATCGCCTTGTTCATGCTGCTCGCCCATCAGACCGCAAATTCCGCGACTATCGTAGCGGTCGCACGCATCGCGTGATCGCTGAATTCGTGTTCACTGCAACCGCGGTGGTGGCT
>NZ_RZPF01000860.1:0-2415 GCF_004022735.1 Mesorhizobium sp. M7A.F.Ca.AU.001.01.1.1 | reverse complement strand
GGCGGGCGGCGATCTCAAACGGCTTGTCGCCCCCCGCGGGGTGAGCATCATCCCTGCCGGTGGCGTGACCGGCAATCTGGCCGATCAGGACGTTCTCGGCGCCGAGAGCCTCGACGGCCACGACCCGTACGGCAATCTTCTGCCAGTCCGGCTTGTCGGGGCTTTCGTGGAAATCCTCGGCCCGCACGCCCAGAATGACGCGGCGCCCGGCACGCTCGCCATAAGCGTTGCGGTGGCGGGCGGGGACGGCAAGCACGGCACCGCTGTCGGTCAGGACGGAGAGCCCTTCGCCAGGTGCGGCCTGAAGCGTGGCCGGAATGAGGTTCATCGGCGGCGTCGCCAGGAAGCGTGCGACGAAGGTGTTGACCGGGTCGGCATAGACTTCAAGCGGCCGGCCGGCCTGGATCAGGCGACCATCGCGCATGATGCATATGCGATCGCCCATGGTCATCGCCTCGACCTGGTCGTGGGTGACATGGACGATGGTGCGGCCGAGGCGCCGGTGCAGCTTCACGAGTTCGAGCCGCATCTCGGCACGCAGTTGCGCATCGAGATTGGACAGCGGTTCGTCAAGCAGGAAGGCCGCCGGTTCGCGAACGATCGCCCGGCCGAGCGCGACACGCTGCCGCTGGCCACCCGAAAGCGCTGCCGGCTTGCGGCCGAGAAGATTCTGCAGACCGAGCAGGTTAGCGGCGTCTGCAATCTTGGCATCGATGACCGCCGCGTCGGTGCCGCGCATCTTCAGCCCGAAGGCCATATTCTGCCGCACCGACATATGCGGATAGAGCGCGTAGCTCTGGAACACCACGGCGACGTTTCGGTCGCGCGGGGCGACATTGGCGACGCTCTTGCCACCGATGCGGAGATCGCCGGAGGAGATACTCTCCAGACCGGCAATCATCCGCAGCGTCGTCGACTTGCCGCATCCCGACGGACCGAGAAAGATCACGAATTCACCATCGGGAATGGTGAGATCGACCTCATGCACCCCGTAATTGCCATTGCCGTAGAGCTTGGAAACGCGATCGAGCTCGATAGACGCCATAGACTTTCCTCATGAACCCGTCTGACCCGGCTGACGCCGAAGGCCGAAGTCGAGCGAACGGTCATCTTAGAGAACAAAATATAACATTAAAAGCCTAACTTCTGATCATATGTGTTCACTTTTTTGGATAGGCGCGTGCCCGCATCAGGATCCGGCTACAGCCGCCGAAAGGCCGTCAGGTCATGTAGACGCCGCCGGTCACGTTGACGCCCTGGCCGGTCATGAAGCGGGCTTGATCCGAGCAGAGGAACACGACGACGTCGGCGACATCCTCCGGCAGCTCGAGCCGGCCGAGCGGCGTCTGCGCAATATAGTCGGCGACCACCCGTTCGGGCGTGACTTGCCGCAGATGCGCCTCCCACTCGACTTCGCGCGATTGCATGCCGGTCTTGACGAACCCCGGACAGACGGCATTAACGCGTATCCCCTTGGGCGCGAGCTCGCGGGCAAAGGCCTGCGTCCAGCCGAGCACGGCGAACTTGGATGCCGAATAATGCGCCAGGAGCGGCGCACCGACCTTCGCGGCAAGCGAGGCGGTGTTGACGATGCAGCCCGTGCCCTGCTTGACAAAATGCCGTCCAGCGATCTGATTTGCCAGGAATACACCGCGGGCATTGACCGAAAAGTTGAAGTCCCACTCTTCGTCGGTCAGATCGAGCGCGTGCTGCATGGTGGACACGCCGGCATTGGCGATCAGGATGTCGCAGCCGCCAAGCGCTTCCAGTACGGTGGAGAAGGCCGCCTCGACGGAATCGCGGCGGCGGACATCGACCGTGACGGCGGCGGCACCGCCACCAATTTCCTCAGCCGCCTGACGTGCCGCCTTGGGATCCAGATCGCCGATCGCCACGGCGACGCCCTGCCGCGTCAGGGCGGTCGCGATCGCCCGGCCGATCCCCGCGCCACCGCCCGTCACGAAGGCTCGCTTGCCCGCGAGTTCGGCAAGCACGGGAGGCGTGACGGAGACAGCCGGCATGGTCGTATTCTCTCTGCTTGATGGCGGAACGCATTTTGTTGATATCGAGATGCATACCAATAAAATCGAACACTGCAAACATATTTTTGTTTGAAAATGTTTGATCATGCGGTAGTGTGAAGATCAGCAGACCGCTTCGTCGGCGGCTTACCCACCGGATACATCGATGGCAGACGACACCACCCTTCCTGAGACATCGCCGCATGGCGCACCGCGCGACGCCGATCGTCAGCGCCTTCTCGCGCACGACCGGCAGGCACGCATCCTGGCTTTGCTGCGCCGGACGGGGTCGCTCACCGTCGCCGCGGCAGCGGCCGAACTTGCCGTTTCCGACATGACGATCCGCCGCGATCTCGTCGAACTGGAACGCGAGGGTAGGCTGGTCCGAATCCAT
>NZ_RZPF01000859.1:0-2427 GCF_004022735.1 Mesorhizobium sp. M7A.F.Ca.AU.001.01.1.1 | reverse complement strand
GGTCGTCATCGTCGACCCCGCCGACGACATGAACACCAATGCCGCCAATGCCTTGCTGAAAAATCTTGAAGAGCCGCCGGCACGGACTCTGTTCATCCTGATTGTCCACGCGCCGGGCAGCCTGCTGCCGACGATCCGGTCGCGCTGTCAGGTGGTGAGATTGAACCCGCTCGACGCCGACGACCTGATGACGGTGCTGGAAACGACCGAGCCGGCGCCGCCTGAGGATCCGGCGGCGCGCGCGGCACTGGCCGAGCGGGCAGGGGGCAGCGCCCGCACCGCGATCCTCTTGACGCAGTATGGCGGGTTGGAGATCGCTTCGACGCTCGACGCTCTGGTCACCGGGAAAAAGAGCGATGTCGGCGGCGCGTTCCGCCTCGCCGAAGCCGTGGCCGGCCGCGATCAGGCGATCCAGTTCGATATCTTCAACCGCCGGGTGCTAGACCTGTTGTCGGACGCGGCAAGCCAGGCAGCACTGGCTGGCGATCTCGCACGAGCCAAAACGCTGTCGGACACTTGGCATGAGGCGCTGGACGCTATATCTGAGACCGATACTTACAATCTCGATAAGAAGCAGCACGCCTTGATCATGATCGACCGCCTGAATTCTGCAATGCGAATGTGACTGGGTTTCCTGGATCGGGATGGCAAATGCTGCCTCGATACGATATCCACCGCCACGCCTTTCCATTCAGACATTCATGACGGTTCATTCATGTCACGCGACAAATTCTACATCACCACCCCGATCTTTTATCCGAACGGCAAGCCGCATATCGGCCACGCCTATACGGTCATTGCAACCGACGCCCTGGCACGCTTCCAGCGCCTGGACGGCAAGGACGTCTTCTTCCTGACCGGCACCGACGAGCATGGCCTGAAGATGCAGCAAACTGCCGAGAAGGAAGGTATAACGCCACTGGCGCTGGCCGACCGCAATTCGGCGATTTTCCGCGCAATGACCGAGGCGATGGGCGGCTCGAATGACCAATACATTCGCACGACCGAACCGCGCCACTACGAATCCTGTCAGGCGATCTGGAAAGCGATGGCCGCCAATGGCGACATCTATCTCGACCGCTATAGCGGCTGGTATTCGGTGCGCCAGGAAGCCTATTTCGACGAGAGCGAGACGACGCTCGGCGACGACGGCGTGCGCCGCGAACCGCTTGGGTCGCCGGTCGAATGGAACGAGGAAGAAAGCTATTTCTTCCGGCTTTCCGCCTATCAGGACAAATTGCTGGCGCTTTATGAGAGCCAGCCCGACTTTGTCGGTCCGACCGAGCGCCGCAACGAGGTGCTCAGCTTCGTCAAGTCGGGGCTGAAGGATCTGTCGATCTCGCGCACGACCTTCAAATGGGGCGTGCCGGTGCCAGGCGACGACAAGCATGTGATGTATGTCTGGGTCGACGCCTTGACCAACTACATCACCGCCGCCGGCTATCCCGACACAAAGGCCGAGCAATGGCACTATTGGCCGGCCACGCACATCATCGGCAAGGACATTGTCCGCTTCCATGCGGTCTATTGGCCGGCATTTCTGATGTCGGCGGGCATCGAGTTGCCAAAGCGCGTCTTCGCGCATGGCTTCCTGTTCAACCGCGGCGAGAAGATGTCGAAATCTGTTGGCAACGTCGTCGATCCATTCGCGATGGTCGAGCACTACGGTCTCGACCAGGTGCGCTACTTCTTCCTGCGCGAGGTGCCGTTCGGTAACGATGGCAGCTACAGCCATGACGCGATCGTCAACCGCACCAATGCCGATCTTGCCAACGGTCTCGGCAACCTGGCGCAGCGTTCGCTGTCGATGATCGCCAAGAACTGCGGCGGCGTGGTGCCGCAGCGCGGCGAGCTGACGGATGCAGACAGAGCGATCCTGGATCAGGCCGCCGCCGCGCTCGACACCGCGCGCAAGGCGGTCGCCGAGCAGGGCATCCATCTGGCGCTGGCAGCTATCTTCGGCGTGGTGGCGGAAGCCGATCGCTACTTCGCCGGCGAGGCACCATGGGCGCTGAAGAAGACCAACCCGGCGCGCATGGAAACGGTGCTGTGGACGACCGCCGAAGTCGTGCGCCGCGTGGCGGTGCTGTGTCAGCCCTTCACTCCGGGCTCGGCCGCGAAACTGCTCGACCTGCTGGCGGTGCCGGCGGAGAGCCGCGATTTCGTGCATGTCCACGCGGATCACGCGCTTGTGCCCGGCACTGCGTTGCCGGTGCCGGAAGGCGTGTTTCCGCGTTACGTCGAACAGCCGGACGCGAACATCTGATGCTCGTCGACAGCCACTGCCATCTGGATTTTCCAGATTTCGCCGAGGAGCGGGCGGCCATCGTCGCCCGCGCTTTAGCCGCCGGAATTGGCCGTATGGTGACGATCTCGACACGCGTGAAGCGGTTTCCGCAAGTACTTGAGATCGCTGAAACTTTCGAC
>NZ_RZPF01000858.1:0-2430 GCF_004022735.1 Mesorhizobium sp. M7A.F.Ca.AU.001.01.1.1 | reverse complement strand
ACAGTGGCGCGTGTGCTCGACGATCCCTTGCGCATCCATGGCATCGCTTCCCGCAGCGAGCGCCCGCGCCGCATCGCCGCCTTGCTGGAGCGCGTCGGGCTGACGGCGGACCTCGCCCCGCGTGCCATCCATGAAATCTCAGGCGGCCAGCGGCAGCGCGTCGCCATTGCCCGCGCCATCGCCACGAAGCCGCCGCTGATCGTGCTCGATGAAGCGGTGTCGGCGCTCGACGTTTCCGTGCGCGGGGAGATCCTCGAGCTTTTGCTCGACCTGCAGCGCCAGGAAAAGATCGCCTATCTCTTCATTTCACATGATCTCGGCGTCATCCGGTCGATCGCCCACCGCGTTATCCTTCTCGACGCCGGCCGGGTTGCCGAGAACGGCGATGCCCGAACCGTCATCGACGCACCGCAATCGGCCATTGGAAAGGCGCTGGTGGCGGCAGCACCGAGATTGAACCGGACCCTGATGCGGCTGGCGTCGGCCGGCCTCGATTGAGACCCGGCCGCCACCATCCGTTCGCTCAATAGCCGACGGTGAAGCGCTGCCTGATATGGGCCGGCTTCTCGATCTCGTCGACCATGACGATCGCGTAGTCCTCGAAGGAAATGCTGCTGCCCTCGTCGGAGGCGAGAAGCGTGTCCTTGCCGAGGCGGAATTTGCCGGTGCGCTCGCCAGGCACGAACATGGCGGATGGCGACAGGAACGTCCAATCGAGGTCGTCGACCGTCTTCAATCTGTCCAGGAAGTCGGCGCCCTTCTGCGCTTCTGCCTTGTAGATCGCCGGGAAGTCGGGGCTATCGACCAGCCGCTTGCCGGGCGCGACTTCGAGACTGCCGGCGCCGCCGACGACGAGATAGCGCTTCACGCCGGAGGCGCGCACCGCCTCGATCAGTGCATCGGTATCGCTATCCAGGAAATGCACAGAGCTGATCACAGCGTCATGGCCGCGGATCAGGTCCGCGAGACCTTCTGTGTCGAAGACATCGCCCTTCCTGGCCGTCACGCCCGGAAGCGCGACAATCTTTTCCGGGTTGCGCGCGATGCCCGTGACGGTATGGCCGCCATCGGAGAGTTCCCTGAGAAGGCGCGAACCGACAGCGCCCGATGCACCAATGAGAGCGACTTTTGCCATGTCTGTTTCCTTATGCTTGGGGGTCTGGAGGATGGGGTCACGCCGCCGCGATGTGGGCGACGAGATTGTCGAAGCTGCCGAACAGCGCGTTCGAACCGATGAGCCGGGGCGCATCGTTGCGGATGACCGCGAGCGAAGGCACGCCATCGGCATGCAGGCGCTGGAACAGCGCACGGCCACGGCCAACCTGATCGCGGTGAGCCGCCAGCAATGTTTCGGTCGGCGCCTTGAGCATTTCGGCGGCGTCCGCCATGCCGTCGGCGGCGAGCACCTCGGCCACACCGCCGATCGTCACGACATCGCGTCCTTCTACATAGCGCGCATGCTGGATCGTCTTCAGCGCCGCAAACCGGCGGCTAGGGTCCTCCAGGCCAGCGGCAGTGATGCCGAGTGTGGCGGCATGTGAGTCGAGCAGGGTGCCACGGACATTGAGGACATTGTGCCGGTAGGCCGGCGTGAACGATTGTCCGGTCAGGCGCTCGATGCGCTGGTCGTTCGCCCAGGCGTGCGCCGCAAAACCTTCATCCATCGGACGCGCGCCGGCGCCGGAAAACAGGCCGGTCGGCAGCAGCTCGACGCGCACGCCGGCGGCCGACAACCGGCCGAGCATCCGGGTGGCACCATAGCACCAGCCGCAGAGCGGATCGAAAAGATAGGTCACTTCTGAATTGTTCATAATCGCTGCTACCCATGATCCGGCTGCCGGCTTGATCGAATGCCGTTGGCTGATATGTGGCAGGTGGGGGTCTTGCGATAAATGGCACCCAATAATACAAACTGTATGATCTGATCATACAAATGGCAGCCAGCTTGGCCGAACTTCTGAACCTCAATCGGCTCGCCTACTTCACCACGGTGATGGAAACCGGCTCGTTCACGGCCGCAGCCAACCGGCTTGGCGTCGCCAAGGCCGTGGTCAGCCATCAGATCGGCAAGCTCGAAGAGGAACTGGGCGCAACGCTGCTGCAGCGCACGACCCGGCGTGTCACGCCGACCGAAGAGGGGCGCCTCTTCTATGACCGCGCGATGATCATCCTGCGGGAAGCGGAGGCCGCCTATGGCGAAATCTCGCGCGGGGCCGTCGAACCGAGCGGAACGCTGAGGCTGACGGCGCCGCTCGACTACGGCACCAAGATGGTGGCTCCGGTCATGGCGGCCTATCTCAGAACCTATCCGCAGATGCGCGTCGAGGCGATCTTCGACGACGCCGTCAGCAATCTGGTGAACGAGCCGGTTTCCATCACCGTGGTGAAGTAGGCGAGCCGATTGAGGTTCAGAAGTTCGGCCAAGCTGGC
>NZ_RZPF01000857.1:0-2440 GCF_004022735.1 Mesorhizobium sp. M7A.F.Ca.AU.001.01.1.1 | reverse complement strand
TCACGAAGGTTACGGCAAATGACAAAATTTGCGGCGTAGTCATGTCTTCGAATGCCCCGGCCCGCCAGTGCGACTAATGAGAACGGCCAAACCGCCCCTTTTGTTGCTTCGCTCATTGCTGCGCCAAAGCGGTCCGGCGGCGTTTGGCCAGGAGCGGATCGGCAGCGTTTAGAAACGGATTTTACGAAGCGGTCTTCGGACTTTGACAGACATCGATGTGCCCCGACCAATCCGACGCTTCAGCCCCAAACCAGGAAGGCCCGAGCCGGGATCAAAAAGCATGCGCTTGCCTCATGTCGAGTCCCCCTGGAAAATCGCCCGGACACCACGGATCGGGCGGCGTGCGGAGATCTTTTTCTCACCTGAAGTGCCACAGCAACGCCCCCGATATGCAGGGAGGGTGCCTCTGGTGCCTGACCCGTGGGCGAGCAGTTTTCTTGGCTACATTCGATTCTCAGGAAGCTTGAATCACGCGGCCTCTCTTTTGTTTTCGTAGCTGACAGGAGCCCCCTCGAAAGCCAGATCACTCCCGCGAGCCCAGTTCTTCTCAGCATCGATCAGCTCATTCTCCCCAGTCAAGCCGTTCAGAAACAGCCTGAGTACGTGCGCAGCTGTCCGTTCTCCGGCCCGCGAAGCAACAGGTACGCCGCGCTGTTCGCAGACCGTCGCACAAACACGGGCAAGCATCACAATATCGCTCGGTTCCAAAAATCGACCTGGATACAACATACCGTCCTCTGTTGGAAAGCCTCGTGAGCCTTTGATTACGCGAGGTCACCGGCAGCAACAATCAACTATGATAGTCTGCACCTCGACTGGGTCAGTAAATTTGAGCGGCCCTTCAGACGATCGGCATTGCGCCCTCCGGATCGGAAGGACGGGGCTATCAGGTGGGTTTTCCCGGCAGGTCGATCCGATTCGAATCGCGTGGGCTTGGGAAATGCGCACGGTCGCAGGTCTAAGGCAAGTTGGCCTGTGAAATGCCATGTCGGCATTTTCGGGCACCTCGAATTGAAGCCTGATTTGCAGAAGCTGGAATCGCTTGATGGCGAAGACTGCGCAAATCAGATCGAGGCGCGCGCCATCGCCCGGTGAAAGGGACCTCGACGAGTTGCCGCGTAAATCACGTTTGGAGGCCTGACCGTCGCCTGCTCATCCCCTCTGCCAAAGCAGGGAACAAGATCCTGTTTGCAATGTTGGGCGAAATGCCAATTTCTTCCCGCGGTCATGAATTCGACGTGGCTATTGTCGGCGGCGGCCCCGCAGGACTTGCGGCAGGCATGTATCTGGCCAGATTCCTGCATTCGGTGATCGTGGTCGACGCCGGCGACGCACGAGCCAAGCTCATTCCAAAATCGCATAACTGTCCTGGCTTCCCGGAGGGCGTAGGCGGGTCAGAGTTGCTCGGCCGTCTCAAAGCCCAGGCACAGAGATACGGTGCAAGCGTAGTGGACGGTCGTGTAGCGGGCGCCAAGAAGCGCGACGGGACCTTTGTGCTGACGACCACCTTCGGGACCATCCGAGCAAGGCGCGTGGTTCTTGCAACCGGGATCGTGGACAAGGCCCCGGCAATAGAAGGGCTGGAGGAGGCCGTCGCGGCCGGCACTGTCCGACTGTGTCCGGTCTGCGACGCCTATGAGGCCGTGGGCAAGCGCATCGGCGTCGTCGGCCCAGAGCATCTGGCGCTCAAGGAAGCCCTGTTTTTGAAGGAGTACAGCGGTCAGGTTACCTTGCTCGCCAACTATCCGGAGGATATTTCCGATGCCGCCCGCGGCATGGCCTCGGCAGGCGGCATCGAAATCTGGGACACCGTCGAGGATCTTGTTGCTCGGGCAACCGGGTTCGGCGTTGTCATGGCCGACGGTGCGCCAATGCGGGAATTGGATGTGGTGTACCCCGCAATGGGGTCTGATGTGCGCTCTGAACTCGCCGCCGCACTCGGTGCAGAGTGTGACGCGCAAGGATATGTTCTGGTCAGCCGACACCTCGAAACGTCGACTGCGGGTCTCTATGCCATTGGAGACGTGGCTGAGGGCCTCAATCAAATTGCCGTTGCGTTTGGCCATGCCGCCACCGCAGCAACACATATCCACAATGCACTTCAGTCTAGACCGGAAAACTGACCGGCCACCCTAGCACAGGGCGCGCGCCATAGCGCTC
The DNA here is from genome assembly GCF_004022735.1 of Mesorhizobium sp. M7A.F.Ca.AU.001.01.1.1. Taxonomy (NCBI): domain Bacteria; kingdom Pseudomonadati; phylum Pseudomonadota; class Alphaproteobacteria; order Hyphomicrobiales; family Phyllobacteriaceae; genus Mesorhizobium; species Mesorhizobium sp. M7A.F.Ca.AU.001.01.1.1. The sequence continues at coordinate 280 of NZ_RZPF01000857.1, read as the reverse complement.
CAAGTCAGTGCGTTTCGAAGGACGCTTCAGATCCGCTCACCGGTGGCCGGCCTCGGGCGCGAAACGTTCAAATCAATTTTGTCCGGCAGGTCTGGCCAGGCATTTTTGATAGCGGTGGTTGTCATTCGATGGACAGGCGGGATGATGACCATCCGGACGTGTCGTTCAGGCCAGAGCGGGTTCCCGAAAATCAGGAAAACGACTGCTACCAGGACACTGACCAACCCCGCTGCAAACACGTTCGCGATGATCTCGCCAGGCTGCATACGCTCTCCATGAA
>NZ_RZPF01000856.1:0-2449 GCF_004022735.1 Mesorhizobium sp. M7A.F.Ca.AU.001.01.1.1 | reverse complement strand
GCGCAGCACGGCGCGCGCCTGCAGCGTACCGAAGGTGATGATCTGGCCGACCTGGTCGCGGCCGTATTTCTGCTGGACGTAGCGGATGACCTCCTCGCGCCGATCCTGGCAGAAGTCGATGTCGAAGTCGGGCATCGACACGCGGTCGGGATTGAGGAAGCGCTCGAACAGCAGCGAGAAGCGCAGCGGATCAATGTCGGTGATGGTGGTCGAATAGGCGACCAGCGAGCCTGCGCCCGAACCGCGGCCAGGCCCGACCGGAATGCCTTGCGCCTTGGCCCATTTGATGAAGTCGGCAACGATCAGGAAGTAGCCGGGAAACTTCATCTTGGTGATGATGCCAAGCTCGAAGTTCAACCGCTCGCGGTATTGCTCGACCGTATAGCCCGCGGTCGGGCCATGCATGGCAAGGCGCGCGTCGAGCCCCTCATGGGCCTGGCGGGCCAGTTCGTCGGCTTCCGCCTGCACGGCGGCGTCATTGTCGGCGACATCGCCGCCGGTGAAGCGCGGCAGGATCGGATTGCGGTTCTTCGGGTAATAGGAGCAGCGCAGCGCGATCTCGACAGTGTTGTCGATCGCCTCCGGCAGGTCGGCAAAGAGCCTTGCCATATCGGCCTGGCTGCGCAGGAAATTGTCGGGCGACAGCCGGCGGCGGTTGTCGGCGGCAACGACCGATCCCTCGGCAATGGCAATCAGCGCGTCATGTGCGTCATAGTCGTCGCGAGAGGAAAAGAACGCCTCGTTGGTGGCGACCAGCGGCAGTTCATGGGCATAGGCCAGATCGATCGAGGATTTTTCGATCACGCGATCATAACCGGAAACCCGATCAAGCTCGACATAGAGCCGGTCGCCGAACATCTCCTTGAGAGTCAGAAGCCGGGCTTCGGCCAGATCGCGGCGATCTTCCTTGAGCGCGGTGCCGATCGGTCCGCGCGGTCCGCCGCTGAGGCAGATCAACCCGTCACAATAGCCTTCCATCATTTCCGTGGTCAGGTGCACGGCTTCGCCCGGCGGCGTTTCGAGGTAGACGCGGCTGACCAGCCTGACCAGATTGGAATAGCCCGCCTCGGTCGCGGCAAGCAGAACGACCGGCCGCATATCGGGACCTTGCCGTCGGCGGTCGCGCTGGCCATCGCTGTTTTCGCCGGAAAAGGCGAGCGCCGTCTGGCAGCCGATGATCGGCTGGATGCCGTCCTTCACCGCCTTCTGCGCGAATTCGAGCGCGCCAAACAGGTTGTTGGTGTCGGTAACGGCGATGGCCGGGGCTTCGTCCTTGACCGCATGAGCCACCACCTTGCCGATCTGCAAGGCGCCTTCCAGCAGCGAATAGGCCGAATGCACGAGCAAATGGACGAAGGGCCGCGCCGGGGCCTCCGGCCGCGCCGCAGCAATCGCCGCTTCTCGCTTCAAGGGATCGCGGGGGAGTTTTTCGTCGGCCATGGTGCTGCGTGAAGGTCCTTGAGTCGATGGAGATGTATTGTCCGGGACCGCGCGATGCCAGTCCAGCACAAACCACTGCTGATCACAGGCTGCCTGCCCGGCTAGCCCTAAGCAAACTCCATGATCACAGCGTCGACAGCCAGGCTGTCGCCAGGCTTGGCGTTGAGTTTGGAGACGACAAGGTCGCGTTCGGCACGCAGCACGTTTTCCATCTTCATCGCTTCGACCACCGCCAATGTCTCGCCTGCCTTGACCTCCTGGCCTTCGGCAACGGCAATCGACACGACAAGGCCAGGCATCGGGCAAAGCAGCAGCTTCGACGTGTCCGGCGCCACCTTTTCGGGCATCAGCCTTTCCAGTTCGGCGGTGCGCGGCAGCATGGCGCGCGCGGTCACCGACATGCCTTTCCAGGCGATGCGAAAGCCATTGGCGACCGGCCTGACCTGAGCCGTAACCTTGCGCTTGCCGACCGTACCGCGCCAGACCAGATCGCCCGGCCGCCAGCCGGATGCAACGGTCAGCGCCTTGCCGCCCGCGATCGACAGATCGACTTCCATCGGAATGGAAATCATGCCCTCGATGATGGACGCCGACAGATAGTCATCATCGATCTTCACGACCCAGTCGCGCTTCAGCGCTCCCGAATGCGGCGCCAGGCGCCCGCCCAGCCGGTCAAGCCGATCACGTCGCAGCAGTTCCACTGCGGTCGCGATCGACGCCAGCACCGCTTTCTCGTCGTCGTTCGGCACGACCGGCGCGAAACCGTCGGGATATTCCTCCGATATGAAAGCGGTCGATATCCGCCCTTCCCGCCAACGCTGATGCTGCATCAAGGCAGCCAGGAACGGAATGTTGTGCTCGATTCCGTCGACGACGAAGCTGTCGAGCGCTTCCGACATGGCATCGATGGCTTCCAGACGCGTCGGCGCCCAGGTGCACAGCTTGGCGAGCATCGGATCGTAGAACATCGAGATTTCGGAGCCTTCGGTGACGCCGGTGTCGTTGCGGA
>NZ_RZPF01000855.1:0-2458 GCF_004022735.1 Mesorhizobium sp. M7A.F.Ca.AU.001.01.1.1 | reverse complement strand
CATGACCACGGATAGTCCAGGATTGCCAGGCAAGAGTTCAAGCCGGCCATTGTGGAATGTCATGACCGCCTTGGCGAGGCTGAGGCCAAGACCGGAACCCGGTTGCGAACGGCTCTTCTCCAGCCGCACGAAACGTTCCGTGGCACGCGCGCGGTCGCCATCGTCGGGAATGCCGTGGCCATTGTCGGCAACCGACAGGCGAACGTCCGCACCGGTTCGCTCGAGCGTGACGCGCACCGCCGGCTGGGCATTGGCGCCGGTGGAATATTTGATGGCGTTGTCGACGATGTTCGACAGCGCCTGACCGATCAGTTCGCGGTTGCCGTTGACGGACACCGCCTCGTGCGCGTCTGCTTCCAGCGACACGCCCGCCTCTTCCGCCACCGGCTCATAGAGCTCGACGACATCGCGTACGGCTTCCGCAAGATCGACGCGGTTCGTATTTTCAGACGAGTAGCCAGCCTCCAGCCGGGAGATCATCAGGATGGCGTTGAAGGTTTTTATCAACTGGTCCGACTCGGCGATGGTGCCTTCCAGCGCCTGCCGGTAGTCGGTGGGCTTTTGCTTGCCCGAAAGCGTCGCTTCGGCCCGGTTGCGCAGCCGGGTCAGCGGCGTCTTCAGATCATGCGCGATGTTGTCGGAAACCTGCTTCAAGCCTTCGTTCAGCGTGGCGATCCTGGCCAGCATGGCATTGAGATTTTCGGAGAGCCGGTCGAACTCGTCGCCAACCCCCGTCACCGGCAGCCTGCCCGACAGATCGCCGCCCATGATGCGACGGCTGGCTTCCGACACGCTGTCGATGCGCTTCAGCGCAGCGCGGCCGACAAAAAACCAGATCAGCAATCCGCCCAGCCCCATCATGCCGAGCGCCAGCATCAGCGCACGGCGGATGACGGCACGAAACCGTTCCGGCTCGCCAAGGTCGCGGCCGACCAGCATGATCATCTGGTTCGGCAGCCGCAGCACCAGCGCAATGGCGTTGTGGCCTTTTTCGCCCTGCGCCTGCGCATCGTTCTGCTCGGATTGGGTGGTGGTACCCTGCTCGGCGGGAAGGTTGCGCAGGCGCTCGAGCTCTCCCTCGCCAAAGCGCTGATAAGAGAACGGACTGCTGGTCCAGCCTTCGGTTTCGAGAACGCCAGGTTCGAGGCTCTGCACGTTGCCGGTCAGGATCTGGCCGTTGGCGTCGGCGATCAGGTAAAGGTTTGCGCCGGGCTGGCGCGAGCGCGCTTCGACCACGCGGACCAGTACCGGCAGGCCACCGCGCTGATAGGCGCGGGCAAGGCCGAGCACTTCGTCATTGATGGTCTCCTGCGTCTGCGCGGTCAGCATTCGCGCCGACAGCGAGGTCATGTAGAAGACGAGCGCCACCGCGCAGAGCGCGAAGAGCAGGAAGTAGAGCGCCGAAAGCCGCGCTGCCGTCGTCTTCATGATGGCGGGCACGGAAAGAGCCATGCCGCAGCTAACCACTCTTCAGCATATAGCCGGCGCCGCGAACCGTATGCAGGATGGGCTTGTCGAAGCCCTTCTCTATCTTGCCGCGCAGCCGGGAGACATGGACGTCGATGACATTGGTCTGCGGATCGAAATGGTAGTCCCAGACATTTTCCAGCAGCATGGTGCGCGTCACCACCTGGCCGGCATGCCGCATCAGATATTCGAGCAAGCGGAACTCACGCGGCTGCAGCGTTATCTCGCGTGACGCACGGCGGACCGAATGCGACAGCCTGTCGAGTTCGAGATCGCCGACGCGGTAGACGGTTTCCGCTTCCTTGGCACTGGCGCGCCGGTTCAGCACCTCGACGCGGGCGAGAAGCTCGGAGAAGGCATAGGGCTTTGTCAGGTAATCGTCGCCGCCGGCGCGCAAACCCGTGACCCGGTCATCGACCTCGCCGAGCGCCGACAGGATCAGCACCGGCGTCGTGTTGCCCCTGGACCTGAGACCGGCAATGACCGACAGGCCGTCGCGACGCGGCATCATCCGGTCGATCACCATCACGTCGTAGTCGCCGGCGTCGGCGAGCGCAAAGCCGGTTTCGCCGTCACCGGCGACATGCGCGGTGTGACCGGCCTCGGCAAAGGCTTTCTGCAAGTAATCCGCAGCCTCGCGATCGTCTTCTATGACGAGAATCTTCATAGGGCTGTTATACGCGATTTCGCCGGAAGGTTGAGTGGCAGACATCTGCATTGTGGCCTTTGCCAAAGCGCATCGCGACCGAGATCGCTCGAAGCAGTGCGCGATAAAGCTGCTCGCTGCCGATGTCGTTGGCATCGGATCGTTGAAGCGCTTTTGAAATTGTGCGGCAGCGGGCGATGGGAAGCCCGCTGCCGCCGGGGGAAGGCGCGATGACTGACTAACGCGCGCTCCTCCATGCTTTCCCGTACGGCGGCTCGGGGGTGTTGAACCGGCGCACTGGAAAAGTCCAACTTGCCGCCGGAACGCCCTCACCCGTCTCGGAAG
>NZ_RZPF01000854.1:0-2483 GCF_004022735.1 Mesorhizobium sp. M7A.F.Ca.AU.001.01.1.1 | reverse complement strand
GCGAAGTCGTCGCCACGCGCCCGGCGCAGGTCGCCGATCCCCACCAGCGCCTCGGCATTGTGCGAATCTACCGCCAGCACCCGCTGAAAAGACTGCTCGGCCCGCGTGTAATCCTGCTCGAGCAGGGAAATTCGCGCGTCGAGAGCCATCGCCTCGACATTGTCAGGCGCGGTGCCAAGCACATCATCGATCATCGCGCGAGCGCGCGGCACGTCGCCCTGCCAGATCGCCAGGCGCACCTTGCCGAGGCGGGCACCGAGAAGGCGGGGCCTAATGGCCAGCGCCTGGTCGAAGAACTGCCCGGCATGGTCGAATTTCTGCTGGGAGCCAGCCACCAAACCGATGGCGACCAGGATATCAGTGTTTTTCGGCGCCAGCCGGAGGGCGCGGCGATACGCATTCTCCGCCTCCGGCAATTGGCCCGCAGCCCGCGATCGTCGGCCCTCCTCCATCAGGCCGGCGACGGGATCCGGCCGCGGCGGGCGCGGTATCTTCCTCGCGGTCGCAGGCTTCGCCTTGCTGCTGCCGGCCCGCTGGGCTTTGCGGATGTTGGCAACAAGGGTACTTGCATCGGCATTGCCGGGCTCCGCACGCGACACCTCTTCGGCGAGCGGCAGGGCGGCGTCCGGATTGCCCGAGCGGAACTCGACCTCGGCCATGCCGAAGCTGGCGTCCCGATAGGTTGGGGCAAGGGACAGTGCCTTGGAAAAGGCTTCGCGCGCCGCCGGCAGATTGTTGCGTCCAAGCTCGGCGAAACCGAGTTGCACCAGGGCGTCGGCATTGTCGGGCCTGAGCGCCAGGGCTCGCCGGAAAAGATCCGCCGCCTCCTCGAAATGCTGCGCTTGCCTGGCCTTGACGCCGAACTCGTAAAGTTCATCCACCGTCTGCGCCAACGCCGCGCCCTGGGGCGCAGCGATCGTCAGGACCAGCCATGCGGCAAGGGCTGCGCGCCGGCCGCGCCGCATCAGCGCTTCCCGCTCTTTCGCGCGAGCAGACGCGCAAGCCGGGCCAGCAGCTCCTCGGGAATGAATGGTTTCACAAGATAGTCGTCCGCTCCCTTCTCCAGGGCCGAGACGATATCCCTTTCGCCCTTGCGGGCGGTCAGCATGACGACCGGAGTTTCGGACAAAGCCGGATCGTTTTTGATGCGGGCAAGCACCTCCAGGCCGTCGGCCTTGGGCATCATCGCGTCGAGCACGATGATGTCCGGCGCCTCATGCTCCGCCTTCAAGAGCGCTTCCGCCCCGTCTACTGCCTTGATGACCTCATATCCCTTTGCCCTGAGCCTGAATTCCATCAGCTCGATCAACAAGGGATCGTCGTCGCAAATCAGAACTCTTGCCTTCGATCCGTTCACCAGCCTTGCTCCGGTTCCGTCGCCCCCCGGAGTGATCAACCCATGAACCGACATCCGCCAATGCGGTTCATGCAGACAGAAATATTCTTCTCAGCTCTCTCATCGACGTCCGCCGATGCCACCGCGATTATAGACAACCTGATTCGCTGCGCCTGCACCCTCGGCACAATCAGTAGATGAATAAGGCGACATGGTATAGGAGCCCTGAACGGCATCGCACAGTCTGCTGCCAGAACGCGCTCGGTGGCCAGTCAATCGTCGACTCAGGCGCGCGACAGAAGCAATCTTTTGACTTCACCGGCAAGCGCAAGCGGGTCGAACGGTTTGGCGATCACCCCTACCGCGCCCATTGCCAGATAGCGTTCGACCTCATGCGTCTGGGTGCGCGCGGTGATGAACACCACGGGTATCGAGGCCGTCGCGCCAGCCTCGGCCAGACGCCTCAGCGTCTCCGGCCCATCCATGTCCGGCATCATCACGTCGAGCAGAATGAGGTCGGGTTGCCATTCGGCGGCATCGGCCAGTGCCTGCATGCCCGAAGAACAGGACCGCACCTCGAATTCCGGCTCGAGCTCCAGCGACATCTGGGCGATTTCGCGGATATCGTCCTCGTCATCCACATAGAGGATCCTTGCGCGCATCAGCATCACTCCTTGGCGTTCGCGGCAAGCCGGGTTCGGGACGTAACCAACATGCTCCTGACCAGCTTTGCCACATCGATCTCCGACGCCTTGGTCTTGGTCATGATCGCCTGAACGCGATCGCCGAGTTTCTGGTCGAGCTCCGCCGCCGAAAACACGATGACGCCGGTCTCCAGCGGCAGATCGACGAGGAGATCCAGGCCAGATCCGTCGGGGAGTGCAATGTCCAGGATGATCAGATCGAAGCGATGCTTCGCGACCGCCTGCCGAGCTTCCTGCAGCGTCTTTGCGGATGTGATCGAGACGCCCGAGCCCAGCCCCTCCGACATAACCGCGAGCACGCCCTCGTCGTCTTCGACATGCAGGACCTGTGGCCTCGGCTCGACCCTGCGGCCGACGATCTTGGCGAGAGCGGCGTGAAGCCGTTTCGAGTCCACCGGCTTCTCCAGCCAATCGATGATGCCGACGGCGCTGCCGTTCAGCGA
>NZ_RZPF01000853.1:0-2485 GCF_004022735.1 Mesorhizobium sp. M7A.F.Ca.AU.001.01.1.1 | reverse complement strand
ATCGCTCGACGGCTATGGCGCCGGTCCCGATCAGGATCTGCAAAAGCCGCTCGGCGTCGGTGGGGAATCCTTGCACAAGTGGTTTGTCGACACCCGCACCTTCCGCGAGATGGTGCTCGGACAAGATGGCGGCACCACCGACGTCAACGAGGCGTTCGCGGCGCGCAGCTTCGAAAATGTCGGCGCCTGGATCCTCGGCCGCAACATGTTCGGACCGATCCGCGGCGAATGGCCTGACGACAGCTGGAAAGGCTGGTGGGGCGACAACCCGCCCTATCATGTGCCGGTTTTCGTGCTGACCCATCACAAGCGGGAACCGATCACGATGGAGGGCGGCACCACTTTCCACTTCGTCGTCGACGGCATCCATTCAGCTCTTGAACAGGCAAAGGCTGCCGCTGGCGGCAAGGATGTGCGGGTCGGCGGCGGCGTCGCCACCATACGGCAATATCTGCAGGAAAAACTGATCGACGAGATGCATCTGGCGATCGCGCCGCTGCTGCTGGGCACGGGCGAGAACCTTTTTGCCGGCCTGGACATGCTCAAGCTCGGCTATGTCTGCAGCGAGCAGGTGGCGACCCCGCTCGCGACGCACGTCACCATCAAGCGGGCGTAAGGTGGAGAGCCAATCTCTCCCCTCGTGGGGGAGATCGCAGCTTCGTCTGCCTCAATACTTCTCCGGCACGTAGAGCTCGCGCGGCAGCACCTGGCGTTCGTATTCGGGGTTGAAGACGCGCTCCGGCAAAGTGATCTCCTCGTGCGGCACTTCCTCGTAAGGCAGCTGCTTGAGCAGATGGTCGATGCAGTTCAGCCGCGCGCGTTTCTTGTCGTTGCCCTCGACGATGAACCAGGGCGCTTCCGGGATGTTGGTGCGGGCGAAGGTCTCTTCCTTGGCCTTGGTGTACTGCTCCCAGCGCACGCGCGACTGCAGGTCCATCGGCGACAGTTTCCACTGTTTCATCGGATCGTGGATGCGCATCAGGAAGCGCATCTGCTGTTCCTCGTCGGTGATCGAGAACCAGTATTTGACCACGGTGATGCCCGAGCGGACCAGCATGCGCTCGAATTCCGGCACGTCGTGGAAGAATTCTTCGACCTGATCGGGCTGGGCAAAGCCCATCACCCGCTCGACGCCCGAGCGGTTGTACCATGAGCGGTCGAACAGCACGATCTCGCCGCCGGCCGGCAGATGCGGGACATAGCGCTGGAAATACCATTGCGACTTTTCGCGCTCCGTCGGCGCCGGCAGTGCGACGACACGGCAGATGCGCGGGTTGAGGCGCTGGGTGATGCGCTTGATGACACCGCCCTTGCCGGCCGAATCGCGTCCCTCGAAGATCACCACCAGCTTCTTCTTGTGGTGGGCGACCCAGGACTGCAGCTTGATCAATTCGGACTGCAGGGTGATCAGGTCGCGAAAATACTGCATGCGATCGATCGAAGGCGGATGCGAGTTCTTGTAGATCTTGGCGATCTCCATCGACAGCGCCGGCTCCGACATTTCGAGCTCATAGTCTTCGTCAAGCGTGTCGGCGAGCTCGGCTTCAAGCCAATCCCTGGCCGGAGAATTCTGTTTTAGCTCGGTCATTATCGGCTGCTCCACTTGCAAGCTCTGTCGATCCACGTCCGGCGCCCCAAACTCCCGGCCTACAGCCCGGGAACGGCAACACCTGAGCCGACTTCCATATAGGCCTGCAATGACGGTTTTATTGCAGCGCGAGCATGGTCACCACCGCTGTCGGTCCAGCCAGGCATGATCGATCCGCCGCGCTGGCATGGAGACACGTCGCCCAAATTGTCCTACAAATAGCGGCCACTTTCGGGCGGCCCTCCCCAGCCCTTTCCCAATGCAATCGCGAGGACGACATGGAATACCGCACCCTCGGCCGTTCCGGCCTGAAAGTATCGACACTGACCATGGGGACCATGACGTTCGGTGGCGCCGGTGCTTTTTCGGCGGTCGGCAAGACCGATCTCGACGAAGCGCGCCGGATGATCGATCTCTGTATCGACGCCGGCATCAATGTCATCGACACCGCCAATGTCTATTCGAACGGCATTTCCGAAGAAATCATCGGCGAAGCGCTCGGCGGCAAGCGCAAGGGCGACGTGCTGATCGCCTCCAAGGCACGGATGCGGATCGGCAAAGGTCCAAACGACGAAGGCCTGTCGCGCCATCACCTGATTCGGGAATGCGAGAAGAGCCTGAAGCGGCTCAAGACCGACGTCATCGACATCTATTTCCTGCACGAATGGGATGGCGTGACGCCGCTGGAGGAAACCATCGGCGCGCTCGACACGCTGGTTGCCCAGGGCAAGATCCGCTATGTCGGCTGCTCCAACTATTCCGGCTGGCAGGTGATGAAGGCGCTCGGCATCAGCGACAGCCGTCATCAGCCGCGCTTCATCACGCAGCAGATCCACTACACGCTGGAAGCGCGCGAAGCGGAGTACGAACTGCTGCCGATTTCCGTCGACCAGGGGC
>NZ_RZPF01000852.1:0-2491 GCF_004022735.1 Mesorhizobium sp. M7A.F.Ca.AU.001.01.1.1 | reverse complement strand
CATCGGGAGTGCGCCGACTGATGGCTGCGGATCCGGACGAGGAGCTGGTTCGCCGTGTCGGCGCCGGCGAGCCGGCAGCCGTGCAAACGCTCGTCGCGCGCAAGCTGCCGCGTATCCTGGCGCTTGCCGTGCGCATGCTCGGCGATGCGGCGGAGGCCGAGGATGTCGCGCAGGAAACCTTCGTGCGGATCTGGCGCCATGCCGCGAGCTGGCGGCGCGGCAATGCGCGCTTCGACAGCTGGATCCACCGGGTGACGCTCAACCTTTGCTACGACCGGCTGCGTCGCAGGCGCGAGTGGGTGACCGGCGACCTGCCGGACGTCGCCGATCCTGCGCCGCTTCCCGATGCTCATTCCGAGGAAGAAGCCCATCGGGTCGAACGGGCGCTGCAAGCCATAGCGCCGCGCCAGCGCGAAGCGATCGTTCTGGTCTACTATCAGGGGATGTCCAATATCGAGGCGGCAGCGACACTGCAGATCAGCGTCGATGCCCTGGAAAGCCTGCTCGCGCGCGGCCGGCGGTCGCTGCAAGCGATCCTGGCGGAGGATGGCGCCGATGAGTAAACGCCGGGCAAGCAGCAACGCAGCACGGCCATTGCGCCTTGCTGGTGCCGCCTGGCGCTCGGCGCCGACGGGCAAGGGGGAGACACATGGCTGAAGGGTCCAGGAACGAACCCGCAATGGATGCCAGGCGCTTTGCCGCCTTGGCGCAGGCCTATGGCGGCGACTTGCGGCGATGGCCCGAGGCCGAGCGAATGGCCGGCACGGTCTTTGCCGCAAGCGACGCGGGCGAGGCCATCTTGAGGCAGGCCGGGACACTTGACGCGCTGCTCGACAGCTACCGCGTCGACGCCCCCGGTAAAGCGCTGCACGGCAGTATCCTGCAGGTCGCCGGCCGGCACCTTGTCCAACGCCGGCGGCAGCGGTTCTGGTGGCTGGGGCTGGGACTCGCAGGCATTGGCCTGGCCGGCGCCGTGGCAGGACTGGCTTTGGTGACCGTCATCACGCCCGAGGTCCAGCCGGACCACACTGTGCTGGATGCCAATGTGACGGCGTTTGGCGATGCCGGCCCGGATGCCGAGAACGGTGAGGAAAGCCTATGAGTACGCGCTGGGTCCGTGGTCTGGTCATTGCTTCCGTGGTGCTGAACGTCTTTCTGGCCAGCGCATTTGTCGGTGGCGCGGTCTGGCTGAGAAATGCCAAATCGGGCTTCTCGCTGGAATCGGCCGGCCGACACCTTCCCGACCAGGATCGCAAGGCGTTCCGCGAGGCGCTGCGCCAGGTTCGCGTGCAGTCCCGTCAGATCATTCTCGATGGCCAGCAGGCGAGGCAGGAGGCAGCGGACCTGTTGCAGCAGCCTGTCATGGACAAGGCCGCCTTGTCCGCCGCCCTGGAACGGGCACGCGATGCCGATGTGACGGTGCGCAGCCGGCTTGAACAGGCCATTGTCGACTTCGCGGCGAGCACATCGCCTGAAAACCGGAGCGTGCTGGCACAGGCGTTGCTGCGCCATATGGAACGCCGCGCCACCGTTACGCCAAAAAAATCGCCATGACGACCGACGGAAAAGACCGGAGACGCCGTTTAACGATGCGAAGGGACAAGCCTGCCCTGTGCACCATACAGGACGGCCATCTTCATCGTCGAAAGCACTCGGAGTCCAATTATGAGTCGCCTGAAAAACTATGCAGCAACCGCTATCCTGGCCATCGGTGGAACTGTCGCGACAGCCTCCGCCTCCAGCGCAATGCCCATCGTGTCCGTTGCGAAGCCAGCCACCCCGGCACTGGTCGAGCATGTCCGCTGGGGCTGCGGCATCGGCTGGCACCCCAACAGATGGGGCCGCTGCGTGCCGAACGGCGTCGTCGTCGTGCGCCCGCGCTACCACTACTGGCACGGTCCGGCCTACGTCTGGCATCCGCATCATCACTGGCGCCACTGGCACCATTACTGATCAAAGCACCGCGGGGCCAGGCACCTTTCGGGGCGGCCCCGCGCGAGCGCTGGCGCGCACCGGACAATCCCGACCAGCCGAGTTAAGGTTAAATCCACTATACATTTGTTCTTAGCCCGCAAATAATCGAAGAATTTCCCGAAACTGTGCTCAGGCATCTTCGTGGGAAAATCTGTGGTTCAGCTTCAAGGTCTTGGACGGGTGCTCTGCCATCCGCTGACGCTGGCCGTGGTCAGCCTTGCAGGCGTCTTCGCCGCCGGACGGGCCGAGCACGAATGGCTGTCGGTGCCGTTCTCGCTGGCGCTGGTGGCTGCCCTTGCCGGACTTCTGTTCCTGGCTTCGGGGCGCCTTGCCTTTTCCGTCTACCTCGCCTGGATGGGCATTGCCTTCGTCACCGTGGTTTCGGCGATCAAGTTCCGGCTGAAAGGATTTTCGCTGCACTTCTACGACACGGTCTTCGTGTCGAGGGACCCGGAAGTGTATCGTTTCCTGCTCGGCTCCTACCTCCATCTGATCGCGCCGGTCGTCATTGCCCTAG
>NZ_RZPF01000851.1:0-2497 GCF_004022735.1 Mesorhizobium sp. M7A.F.Ca.AU.001.01.1.1 | reverse complement strand
GCCGTAGAGCATGCCACCGATAACAAAGCTTAGAATTCGGACGCGTTTGACATTGATGCCTGACAGATGCGCAGCTGTTTCATCAGCCCCCACGACATAAAGGCCTGTGCCGAACGCCGTGCGTCGGCAAATCATCCAGAGAGCGACAACGCCCGCGACGAAGAGCCCCGAGATCGGGATCACGCCGAAAAGCACGTCGGTCAGATCATAGGAGATGAAATCCGCGACCGTACCTCCCGGCGCGTCGAGGATCACCAATGAAAGGCCCTGGCAGATGATCATCGTCGCCAGCGTGGCGGCGATCGACTGGAGACGCAGCACGGCGACCAGGAAACCGTTTACCAGGCCGACCACGCCTCCGATCGCCAGGCAGATGGCAAGGCTTTCGACTGCCCCCAACGGGCCGTCCAGCGGATAAGCCGCCATGATGACATTGGTTAGCGAGATGACGCCGGCGACGGAAAGGTCGAAGCCTCTGGACAGCACGATCAACGTCTGACCCGCCGCCGCGATCGCAAGGGGAACGGCATTGTTCGTCAGGTTGAGCACTGTGTCGGCGGTCAGCGCGGTAGGATCCCATATGGAATACAGGCCATACAGGATGATGTAGAGAACGATGATGATGCCGGTGCCGCTGGCCAGTAAGGCTTTTGCCCTTGCCGGCATTGACGGGGCGAGGCGGTGAGAGGTGGCTGCCGCCTTGGTTGCAAGAATGCTCATGCCGCGGCCTCGCGCTTTGATTTTGCGGGGTCTCGGGAATGACCGGTAAGGGCTGCGACCAGCGCACGCTCTTCGATGGCTTCGCCCGTGAACTGCTCGAAAATTCGTGCGCCGTAGAGCACCAGACAGCGGTCGGCCAGACGCGTCAGTTCTGTAAGTTCCGATGAATAGAGAAGCACCGATCCACCCCTGTCGGCAAAGGCCTGAATGGCCGCGTAGATAGCCTGCTTGGTGCCGACATCGACGCCTCGGGTCGGATCGTAGAGAAGCAATGTACGCGCGCCCGTAAACATCGCACGCGCAAGCAATGCCTTCTGCTGATTGCCTCCGGAGAGGTCGGCGATACGAAAATCGAGATAGCGAGGATTGAGTTCGACCCCTTCGGATGCCCGTGCGGCACTGTGCCGTTCCAGCGCGGGCCAGACAAAACCGGTCCGGCTGATGTTCTGGATGACGGGCAGCACGATGTTTGCTGCCGTCGACAGTGTCGAGAATATCCCTTCCACCTTGCGTTCTTCGGGAAGGAAGCTCAGTCCGGCCGCGATGGCATGACGTGGGCTTTTAGGTTGTACGGGCTTTCCCCCGACCAGGATTTGTCCCGACGTCGCTTTATCCAGGCCGACAAGGGTGCGGAAAAGTTCGCGCTGGCCTTGGCCTTCCAAAGCGGCGATGCCGACGATCTCGCCCTCTTTCACGTCGAGTGTGACGCCCTTGAGCTTTGCGCCGGTGACATTGTTCAGTTCGAGCGCGGAACGCGTCTCGCGAGCGAACGAGTGGGTGCGGCGCCCGTGCGCCATCTCCGTGCGGCCGACCATCAGCTCGAAAATATCGGCATCGCTGGCGTCCGATAGTCCGACGCTTGCCACGGAACGGCCGTTTCGCAGCACCGTTGCCTGCTTGCACAAGGTGCGCACCTCGGCCAGGCGGTGTGAAATATAGAGGACGGCGGTCCCGGCCGCAGTCGTGCTGCGAACCAGATCGAACAGCCATTCGACATCGGTCAATGCTGCCGTAGGCTCGTCAAGGATAAGAACCTTTTCGGCATAGTGCATGGCTCGGGCGATCTCGAGCCGCTGCCTGTGGGCGAGCGACAGGCTGGCGATGCCGGCGATCGGCGAGACGTCATCCAAACGATAGCGATGCAGGATTTCAGCTGCGGCTCGCGCTGTCTGGTAGGGAGAGACCAGGCCGAACGCCCCGCGCTTCATGGCGGGCAGCAGCAGCGCTTCGGCAACGGTCAAGTTGGGCGCGAGGCTCAATTCCTGGAAAGCCGTGGCCACGCCTGCTTGTCGCGCATGCAGGATCGAATGCGGCGCATAGACCGCACCGTCGAGACGCATCTGACCGCTGTTTGGCGCAATCACACCGCTGAGGATCTTGACCAGCGTGGATTTGCCGGCGCCGTTTTCGCCGAGCACCGCATGGACTTCGCCCGCCGCCAGATCCAGCGACACATTTTCCAATGCTGTGGTCGCGCCGTAGGATTTGGTAACGGCAACGGCCTGCAATCGTGGCGGCGACACACTCAACAGATTTCCTCCAAAACGCCCTCTTTCATCCCAAAACACGCAGTGAGAACGTTCTCTTTTTACTATTTCATCGAAATGCGCTGTGATCAACAGATCATCGACCCTTTAATTGCGGAACCGCATATCTTCCGATTTCATCCCGGGCTGCTGCCTTCAACGGCGGTTCAATGAGACCGCAATGATGATGATGGCTCCCTTGATGACCTCCTGGATGCTGGTCGATAGACCGAGCACGAGAAGACCAAATC
>NZ_RZPF01000084.1:0-12969 GCF_004022735.1 Mesorhizobium sp. M7A.F.Ca.AU.001.01.1.1 | reverse complement strand
TCCGCACCGGTCAGGAGATCGAGCGTCTCGTCGATCGTCCGTGGCGCGGCGCGCGGTTTCAGCTCGGTCATTCTTTCTCCGTGAACGCCGCCGCTCCGCTTTCCAGTACGTGGTAGCCGCGGGCGTGCTGGGGCAGGGGGCGGTCGTGCTTCTGATCACAGATGGGCTGGAGCGCGACGATGTCGCCGGCCTGTCGGAGGAGATGGAGCGCCTGCACAAATCTTGCCGGCGGCTGATCTGGCTGAACCCGTTGCTGCGCTTCGACGGCTTCCAGGCGCGCGCCCGTGGCGTCAAGGCGATGCTGCCGCATGTCGACGAGTTCCGCTCGGTGCACAATCTCGATGCGCTCGCCGATCTCTGCGCGTCATTGGACAAGAAGTCGGCACAATCCGTCGATCCGCGCCGATGGCTGGAAGCTGGCGCGAGGCGCGCCGCATAACCATATCCTTCCCATCCGGAAAACAGATCCCGAGAAAAACAGACTTCTGGAGAAACGGTCATGGAAAACAGCATTTATCTGGATGAGGCCCGCGACCCGCTGATCATTGCGGAGGGCTGGATGAAGGACGGCAAGGACGTGGCCATCGCGACAGTGGTCGAGACCTGGGGTTCGGCGCCCCGACCTGTAGGCAGCCATCTGGTCATCGACGCACACGGCAATTTCCATGGCTCCGTCTCGGGCGGCTGCGTCGAAGGCGCTGTGGTCAGCGAGGCCATCGACGTCATCGACAGCGGCAAGGCCAGGATGCTGGAGTTCGGTGTTGCCGATGAAACCGCATGGCAAGTGGGCTTGTCCTGTGGCGGCCGCATCAAGGTGTACGTGGAAAGACTGGGCTAGAGCATGATCCCAAAAAGTGGGACCCGGTTTTTGGACAAGATGATGCTCGGACAAGAGATTTCCTGATGGATCCCTACGCCTTAAAAACTTTGAACGCCGAACGACGCGCCCGCCGTGCGGCGATCCTTGTCACCGATCTCGGTGACGGGCGCGACCGGATCGTGCGCGAGGGCGATCACGTCGCCGGCGATCTCGGAACCGCGATCGCCAGGGCGTTTCGCACCGGTAATTCCGGTTCGGTCGAAGCCGAGGGGCGGACTTTCTTTCTCAACGCGCATCTGCCGCAGCCGCGTCTGGTCGTGATTGGCGCTGTCCATATCAGCCAGGCGCTGGCGCCGATGGCGAAGATCGCCGGCTATCCCGTGGAGATCATCGACCCCCGCACCGCTTTCGCCACGCCGGACCGCTTTCCCGATGTGGCGCTTCATGCCGAATGGCCGGAGGATGTGCTGAAGCGTCAGCCGCTCGACAGCTACACCGCACTTGCCGCCGTCACCCATGATCCCAAGGTCGATGATTTCGCCCTGAAGGCAGCACTAGACGCCAACTGCTTCTATGTCGGCGCGCTCGGCAGCAGGAAGACGCATGCCAAGCGTGTCGAACGTTTGCTGGCGCTGGGCGCGAGCGCCGACCAGATCGCCCGTATTCATGCGCCGATCGGGCTCGATATTGGTGCTGCCAGCCCGGGAGAGATTGCTGTTGCGGTGTTGGCCCAGGCGATCCATGCCTTCCGCTCGCGCGGGCTGGACGCAAAAGGTGCGGCGGCGTGAAATTCGGACCGATCCCGATCGAGACGGCGGAAGGCGCGGTGCTGGCACACTCCACCACCGCTGGTGAACGCCGCTTCCGCAAGGCGCATAGGCTGAGCGCCGAAGATGTGGCGCTGCTACGGACTGCCGGTGTTTCCGAGGTCGTTGCGGCTGTTCTGGCTGAAGACGACCTCGGCGAGGATGCGGCCGCGCAAACGATTGCCGGGAGCATGGCCTTTCGCGGCATCGAAGCCAAGCCTGCCGCGACCGGGCGGGTCAACCTCCACGCCAAGGCGCCGGGCATCTTCACGGTCGATGCCGCTGCCATCGACGCCATCAATGCCATCGATCCCGCCATCACCATCGCCACGCTGGCGCAGCATGCGCCGGTCGAGAAAGGCCAGATGGTCGCGACGGTGAAGATCATTCCCTTCGCGGTCGGTTCAGCGCTGGTCGACGCTGCGACAGAAATCTGCGCCGCAGGCGAGATCTTTGCCGTCAATGCCTACCGGCCCGTGCGTGTCGGCGTCATCCAGACGGTTCTGCCGGGCATCAAGCCTTCCGTGCTCGACAAGACGCTGCGCGTCACCGAAGCGCGGCTGGCGCGCACCGGCGGCAGGCTGACGGCCGAGCGCCGCACGGCGCATGAGATCGCGCCGGTGGCGGAGGCCACGGCTTCCCTGGTGCGCGACAATGACATGGTGGTGATCTTCGGCGCCTCGGCGATGAGCGATTTCGCCGATGTCATTCCCGCGGCGATCGAGAGGGCGGGCGGTACCGTCGTCCGCGCCGGTATGCCGGTCGATCCCGGCAATCTGCTGGTGCTCGGTACGCTCGGCGGCAAGCACGTCATCGGCGCGCCCGGCTGCGCCCGCAGTCCCAAGGAGAACGGGTTCGATTGGGTGCTGGACCGATTGATCGCCGGTCTCGACGTGACCGCCAGGGATATTGCCGGCATGGGGGTCGGCGGGCTGCTGATGGAAATCCCCACACGGCCGCCAGCAGCACGATGCCGACCTTCAGCTGAGATTTGGCCGGCCGGTCGAGCCGCATGGGCGGGCCGAACAAGCTGTTGGCGCTGTTCGACGGCAAGCCGCTGGTGCGCCGCACCGCCGAGCGGGCGCTTGGCTCGAAGGCGTCCAGAACTGTCGTCGTCACCGGCCACCAGCGCGAGCGGGTGCGCGCTGCGCTGGCGGGCCTCGACGTGACCTTCGCCGACAATCCTGATTTTACCGACGGCTTGTCCACGTCGCTGAAGGCCGGCATTGCCTATCTGCCGGAGGACTCCGCCGGTGTGATGATCGCGCTCGGCGACATGCCCGATATCACGTCCGACGATCTCGACAGCTTGATCGATGCGTTCCGCAAGGGCGGCGGCAATGCGGTGGTCCGCGCTTCGCATGACGGCAAGCGCGGCAATCCGGTGCTGTTGCCGCGTTCGCTGTTTCCGGCGATCGCCCATCTGGAGGGCGACACCGGTGCACGCCATCTGGTCGAGACCGAAGGGCTCGATGTCATCGATGTCGAGATCGGCGCGGCGGCGTCTGTCGATGTCGACACGCGCGAGGCGCTGGAAGGCGCCGGCGGTGTGCTGCAGGATTGACAAACCCAAGCCGAATTACGCATGCGTTGGGTATGTCTTTTCGCCGCCAAATTTTCTGTGCCTTTGCAGTCACGACCGCGTTGCTGTCGTCGGCCGCGCAAAGTCAGACGCTGTCCCTAAAACCCTTCAAGGACGATCTCTTCGCCTATCCGCCCACGCTGTCGTCCGACAGCAACGGTGCCTACACGGTCATCGACTACCGCGAGATGCGCGACATCAACCAGCGTGACCAGGTGCCCGAGCGGCGGGTGAACGCCCAATATACCGACGCCAGCGTGCGCAAGGTGCAGCAGGATCTGTTGCTGAAAACCGACGCCGGCGATATCAGGCATTTCGCCGTCGGCAAGACCGAGGGCGCCGGCATCATCGTGCTTTACCTGCACGGGCAGGGCGGCAGCCGCAAGCAAGGCGTCGACGACTTCACCTTCGGCGGCAATTTCAACCGGCTCAAGAACCTGATGGCCAGCAATGGCGGCCTCTACCTTAGCCCGGATTTTACCGATTTCGGCGACAAGGGAGCAGCGCAGGTGGCAGCGCTGATCGGTCACTATGCCGACCGGTCGCCAGGCGCGAAGATCTTCGTTGCCTGCGGATCGATGGGTGGTGCGCTGTGCTGGAAGCTTGCCGCGCGCAAGGACATGGGCGGCCGCATCAACGGCCTGCTGCTGCTCGGCTCGCTATGGGATGAGAGCTTTTTCACCAGCCCAGCATTCAAGCGCCGTGTGCCGGTCTTTTTCGGCCAGGGCAGTCACGACGTGGTCTTCCCAGTGGCAAATCAGGAGGCATTCTTTCGCTCGATCCTGGCCAAATCGAAGACTTACCCGACCCGTTTCGTTCGTTTCGAGACCGGCACCCATGGCACCCCGATCCGCATGACCGACTGGCGCGGCACGCTCAACTGGATGCTGTCGAAGTCGCCCTGACAGGCTGCCTGCAAGCCCGTGTGACGCTCAAGGCGCAGTGTTGTAGTCGACGACAGTCTCGGGATTTTGCTCGCCGTCATATGATGCATCGACGTCGTACTGGACCAGCGAGAAATTGCCGTTGCGGAACAGATACGTGCCGGCGTCGGAAGCATCGCCGACCCCGCGCCACTTGTTGAACGTGGTGATCGTCTGGGTGGCCTCGTCATAGTCGGAATTGACCGCCCAGCCGGACGTCTGGAAACCGACGATGCTCATGCCCAGCAATTTGCCGTTGCTGTCATTGTTCTCGTAGCGGATGTCCATCTTGGGTTCGGCGAATTGCAATTGCTGCACGGCCGATGTCTCGTCGGTCATATAATAGACCGAGCTTTCATTGTAGGCGGCGGCCGAGCAGGAAAAATGGAACAGCCGCGTCTCCTTGTCGGGGTCGCCGGGCTGCGCATCCTTGTCCTTGTATTTGATTGAAAAGACCGTCGGCTCGTCGGCCAGGAACTGTTTGTCGCACTGGCCGCCATAGGTTGCCAGAAACGCCTTCTTTGCCTGCTCCAGCGCAGTGTCCTTCTTCGGTGGCGGCGGCCCATCGCCGCAGCTTGGCGGCAGCGCCTCCTCGAAATCGGCGGCGGAGGGTTTCAGTGCCCCCTTCTCGATGTGGATCGGATCGAAGGGTGGCTCCGCCTGGATCTGGGCATTCACCTGGCGCAGCGTGTAGCAGCCCGCAAAAACCTTTTCGCCGCCGCTCTTGTCGGTGGCGCGGATGGCGATGGGCACGTTGTAGAAAATGCTGCCGGCCGCCCCTTCGTCGGAAACCGCCCCGGTCAAGACCTCGACCTTGTCGGTGCCGTCATAGCCCTTGACGAAACTGTCGAAATCCTTTGCCGGTTTTGTATCGCCGAAATACCCCCAGGCGCGAGCGAATTCGTGCCGGCTGATGGCGCTGTAGAGCGAACGCACAACAGCATCGGCGCTCGACCGGTCGTCGACATAGGGCGTTTCGCGGGCATCTTCGGCTGCCAAGGTCGTTTGACCGATCGGGGCAAGGGAGAGAAAGGCAGTCGCTGCGAAAAGGGCGCATCTCATCGGGAACCTCCGCTCGATAAGAGGATTCTACGACGGCGATTGCGGCAACGTGGTGACGCGGCGTCGGCGGCCTTGAAAAATCCTGCACGAAGGCGCTACGTCGCGTCCGCCGGCGCTGGGCCGGGCAGGAGATTTGACGTGACGATATCGATGTATGAGGCATCCGTGCCGGTGTTTTCGGCCAGGCTGAAAGCGCTTTCCAATGTGCTTGCGACCGCCGAACAGAATGCGCTGGACCGCAAGATAGACCCGCAGGTTTTTCTGACGGCGCGGCTGGCGCCGGACATGTTCGCCTTGACCAGGCAGGTGCAGATCGCCACCGATCATGCCAAGGGCGCGCCGTCACGGCTCGCCGGCCGCGAAGTGCCGAAATACGAGGACAATGAGGCGAGTTTTGCCGATGTCCAGGCTCGCATCACGAAGACGCTCGACCTTCTCGCGACATTTTCGGCTGCCGAATTCGACGGCTCCGATGACAAGATCATCGAGCTGAAGCTTGGTGGACGCGAAAGCTCGATGCCCGGCCTGCAGTATCTGCTGCATGTGGCCATGCCCAACTTCTATTTCCATCTCACCACGGCTTACGACATCCTTCGCCACAATGGCGTACCGTTGGGCAAGGCGACGTTCCTGGGATCGCGCTAAGGAATTGAATTTTTTGGAGGTGTCCCGGACCGATCCGGGACATCCTGAACACCGGATGCAGCTAGCGAATGGACATTTCGCGGGCGATGCGGGGGAAGTCGGCCGGCTTGATCCCTATGTCGGCGCGGTCGGCATTGCTCATCGAATGAAGCAGCGCGAGCGCCGAGCGGTATCTCAGATGTTCCTGTGGCCGAGGCCGGGCGAACATTTCAGTGAAGAAACCCATGATTCAAGCCCCAAATTGGTCCTCCACGGCTGCCAATATAGGTGAATCGTGACAATTGTGCAGTGCAGCATTTGCATACCTGCCATGTCTTGGCGATTTTTTTCGCCATTTTCCGCAACCGGGTGAAACTTTTGCTGACGCGCATCGTAGCCTCGAATGCTGGCTGCATGGCTGCCACGAGGCGACGGCTAAATTCATTGAGATCGGTGCCATGCATTTTTAACGAGCCGGTTCTATGCTTCGATACCCGAATGGTCGGGCGAGGGGGAGGCTGACATCGCTACTGGCGCCAAGCGGGATTTCGCTTCGTTGCTCGACGACCTCTTCATCGCCCCCGACAAGAATGGCGAGGGCGAAGAGGCCGGCGCTCGTCCATCCATCCCGTTCGACTATCTTTCGGTGGCCGATGAACTCCATTCCGGCCGCATCAAGGTTTCCGCTGCCGAATATCGCGAGGCGGGCGCGGATCTGGCGACCGAATTCGCCGCTTTGCTCGATCATGCCAAGCTGGTTCTCGCCGGCGAAGAGCCAAAGCCCGAGGAAAAACTGCCGCCGATCGATCCCGAAGCCATCGCCGTCGAACTCGGCCTCAATCAGCCCAAGCAGGTCGCCGATTTCGGCCGTATGCGCCGCAGCTTTGCCTTTGCCAACCATCCCGACCGCGTCGCCCCACATTTGCGCCAGCGCGCCATGATCCGCATGCAAGTGGCCAACATGCTGATCGACGAGGCCAAGCGTCGTGCACTGGCCGGTGCTCGCCGCTAACCCGGCTGGTTCACGCAAAAGTCGGCCTGGCGAGGCTTGGAGAGCGGCTCTGCTTTGCCTATAGATGCGGCTCCTCCGCGCAGTCGCGCCAGCCTTCCTCCGGAGCCGAATCCATGCACAAACGCCGTCTCGGTCGGACCGATCTTCTTGTTACCCAGATCTGCCTGGGCTCCATGACCTGGGGCCAGCAGAACACCGAGGCCGAAGGCCACGCCCAGATGGACCTGGCTTTCTCGCGCGGCGTCAATTTCATCGACACCGCCGAGCTCTATCCGATCCCGCCCAAGGCGGAGACGCAGGGGCGGACCGAAAAGATCATCGGCAGCTGGATGAAGGCCAAGGGCAACCGCGACAAGGTGATCTTGGCCTCGAAGGTCGTCGGCCGCACGGCCAACAGCTGGTTTCGCGGCGACAGGCCGTCGCAACTGGTGCGCGCCGATATCTTTGACGCCATCGACAAGTCGCTGACCAAGCTCGGCACCGACTACATCGACCTCTATCAGATCCACTGGCCGGAGCGGGATATCCCCTGGGGCGCCAACCCGACGCGCGTCGGCGCCGTGTCGCCGCGCGCCGATTCCGTCGGCGCACCGGCCGGCGAAACGCCGATCGCCGAGACGCTTGCCGTGTTTGACGAATTGGTGAAGGCAGGAAAGATTCGGCATTTCGGCCTGTCGAACGAGAGTTCCTGGGGCGTGATGCGGTTCCTTGCCGAAGCCGACAAGGGTATCGGCCCGCGCGTCGCGTCGATCCAGAACGCCTACAATCTCGTCAACCGCACCTTCGAGGTGAATCTCGCCGAGGTCTGCGAGCGCGAGCAGGTGTCGCTGCTGCCCTATTCGCCGCTGGCGCAGGGCTATCTCACCGGCAAGTACGACCACGGCGCGCGGCCTCAGGGCTCGCGCACGCAGCTGTTCAATCGCGGCCAGCGCTACGAGACGCCAGGTGCCGCCGAGGCACAACTCGAATACAATGAGCTGGCGCGCTCCTTTGGCCTGGAGCCGGCACTGTTTGCCAACGCCTTTGTCTCGAGCCGGCCGTTCGTGACCTCGAACATCGTCGGCGCGACGACCGTTGCGCAGCTCGATATGGCGCTGTCTTCCGTCGACGTCGTCTGGACCGACGAAATGCAGAAGGCGGTGGATGCGATCCACCAGCGGGTCGGCAATCCCTGTCCTTGAACGGGGATTTCTGGCCGAATATCCAACGATTACAATGGGAGAAGGGCGGCAATGAATTTTCCGATCGAGGCTATCCGGGGGAAATTTCCCGCTCTCTCTCTGACCGACAAGGGCCGCCGCCGCATCTATCTCGACAACCCTGCCGGCACGCAGGTGCCACAGGCAGTGGCGGATGCGGTATCGCGCTGTCTCTTGACCACCAATGCGAACCTTGGCGGCTACTTCGAAACGACGATTGCCGCGCAGGCCGTCGTCGATGAGGCACATGAGGCCATGGCCGATTTCCTCGGCGCCGCAAGCCCTGAGGAAATCGTCATCGGCGCCAACATGACGACGCTGACCTACCACATCTCGCGCACGCTCGGCCGCACGATGCAGCCCGGCGACGAGATCATCCTCACCCGCATGGACCATGAGGGCAACGTCTCGCCCTGGCTGCAACTGGCCGAGGATCACGGCCTCGTCGTGTGCTGGCTGCCGTTCGACGAAACCAGCTGGCAGGTCGAGGAGGCGACGCTGGCTGGCTTGCTTTCGGAGAAGACACGGCTGGTCGCGTTGAACTACGCCAGCAATTTGACCGGTTCGATCAACCGGGTGAAGGCGCTGACTGCGATAGCCAGGAATGCCGGTGCGCTGGTCTATGTCGATGCTGTCCAATTCGCGCCGCACGGGCTGATCGACGTGCAGGAGCTCGGCTGCGATTTCCTGATCTGCTCGGCCTACAAATTCTTCGGACCGCATATGGGCATATTGTGGGGCCGGCGCGACGTCATCGATGACTTGCAGCCCTATAAATGCCGCTGTTCGTCGAATGGCCTGCCGGAGCGGTTCGAACTCGGCACGCCGCAGATCGAGCTGATGGCCGGCCTCACCGCCGCAGTCGACTACTTTGCCGACCTTGGCGCGGCGGCGGGCGAGGGCGGTTCAAGAAGGCAGAAGATCGCCAAGGCGTTCGCGGCTTCGATCGCGTACGAAAACCCGCTGGCGCAACAACTGATCGACGGCCTGTCCGATATCGAGGGCTTGACCGTCCACGGCATCACCGACCCGAAGCGGCTCGGCGATCGCGTGCCGACGGTTTCCTTCACGGTCGAGCGCATCGTGCCGGAGACAATCGTGCGGCAGATGAACGCCGAAAACATCTTCCTGTGGTCCGGTCACAACTACGCCTGGGAGATCGTCCACCAGCTCGGCATTCCAGCCGAGCATGGCGTCGTGCGCATCGGCATTGCTCACTACAACACGGCAGCCGAAATCGACGAAACGCTGGAAAGTGTGCATCGGGTCATCGCCATGCTCAGGCAGCAGCGCTCCTAACGCTGGCTTGAGCACTCACCGCATCTTGCCGCCGAAGCCGGTGAGGAACGCGGTGAGATTGTCGCCGAGTTTGTCGCAGAGGTAGCCGCCCTCCTGGACGATGACCGTCGGCAGGTCGAGCTTTGCGATGGCCTCGCCGATGCGCGAGAAGCCAGGCGTCGTCACCGAAAGTCCGCCGAACGGATCGCCCTCGAACGCGTCGAGGCCGAGCGCCACAACGAGCGCGTCGGGCGAAAAGGCACGGATACGCTGGAAGGCCACCTCGAGCGCTTCGAGAAACGCCGCGTCGGCGGATTTGCGCGGCAGCGGCAGGTTGAAATTGTAGCCGAGGCCGGGCCCTTCGCCGCGCTCGTCGGCATGGCCCCAGAAGAACGGATAGAAGCGCACCGGATCGGCGTGCAGTGAGACGGTCAGCACATCCGGCCGTGCATAGAAGATGCCTTGCGTGCCGTTGCCGTGATGCAGGTCGACATCGAGGATCGCCACCCGTGCGGCCCGTTTGCGCAGAACCTGCGCCGCGACGGCCGAATTGTTGATGAAACAGAAGCCGCCGGCAACATCGGCAAAGGCATGGTGGCCGGGAGGGCGGCACAGCGCGTAGGCGGCCGGTGCGCCTGATATCACCGCCTCGGCCGCATCGACCGCGCTCCAGGCGCTCCATAGCGCGCTCTGCCATGTCTCGCCCGAGATCGGGCAGGCGGTGTCGGCCATGTGATAGCCGGCCTGGCCGACCGCCGAGGCCGGATAGGAGCCGTTGCGCGCGATCGGATGGATGTTGGGGATCACTTCGGCCGAAGCGCCCTCGATGCGCTGCCAGCGCGCGTAGATATGCTCGAGGAAATCCAGATATTCCGGCGTGTGCACCGCCGCGGCCGGGCCGAGCCCATGATCCCGAGGTCGCTCGATCGTGCAACCCGCAGATAGTGCGCCGACTAACAATCTCTCGATGCGCTCCGGCTTTTCCGGATTGGGCTGTGCCGCGCCGCTCGAAAGAAAGGCCCTGGGGTCGTGGCGCTTCTGTTCCTCGGCATAGAAGGCTTTCATTCCTGATCCCCGTTTTCCGGCGCGTCGGCGAAAGCAAAGAAGGCCTCGCCGATGATTTTTTGGGTCTGTTCGTAGCTCGACCAGGCGATGCCCAGCCTCTCGTAGAAGGCCTTGGCCCCTTCATTGTCGGTGTCGACGGACAGCCGGAGATAGACGCCGCCTTCCTTCCGGCACTGCGCCGCAACACGCCGCAGCAGCCGCTCGCCGATCTTGCGGCCGCGAAAACGATCCTCGACATAGAGGTCCTGCACATAGACGCCAGGCCGCCCCATCCATGTCGAAAAGATCGGGAAATGCAGGCAAAGGCCGGCAAACTCGCCGCCCACTTCGGCGATCAGGGTGGAGAAAGCGGGCTTTTCACCAAAGCCGTAGGTGCGCAAATCATCTGCTGTCGAAATGATCTCCTCCGGCGCACCGATATGCGTGCCGAGTTTCAGGATCGCGGCGTGGATGGTTTCGACGTCTTCCACTCGGCCGGGGCGGAGGCGGATTTTGGGCGAGGCAATCATTTCAGGTTCATCTCAGATCAGCATCTCAAAACGCCACCCGGTCGCCGCCCTTGAGCGCCAGCATGTCGCGCGCTTCGGTGGGCGTTGCAACCTCCAGCGACAGCCCGTCGAGAATGCCACGGATACGGCGCACCTGATCGGCATTGGATTTCGCCAGCTGGCGGCCGTCATAGAGACTGTCCTCCAGCCCGACACGGACATTGCCGCCCATGGCTGCTGCAATTGAGATCAGCGGCATCTGCTGGCGGCCGGCGGCGAGCACCGAGAACTGGTAGCTGTCGCCGAACAATTTGTCGGCGATCCGCTTCATGTGGACGAGATTGTCCGGGTCGGCGCCGATGCCGCCCAATATGCCAAGGACGAATTGGATGAACAGCGGTCCCGACACCAACCCCCGATCGCGAAAATGCGCCAGCGAATAGAGATGGCCGACATCATAGCATTCGAATTCGAAGCGCGTGCCGCAGCCCTTTCCCAGTCTTTCCAGCACCGCTTCCATATCGGCGAAGGTGTTCTTGAAGATCGTGTCGCGGGTGGCTTCCAGCAGCTTGGGTTCCCATTCGTGCTGCCATTCCCTCGGCTTGTCGAGCATCGGGAACAGCGCGAAATTCATCGAACCCATGTTGAGCGAGCACATTTCGGGTTCGGCCCGCAAAGGGGCTGCCAGCCGCTGGTCCAGCGTCATCAGCGACGAGCCGCCGGTGGTGATGTTGATCACTGCATCGGTCGCCTGCTTGATGCGCGGCAGGAACTGCATGTAGACGTCCGGATCGGCGGTCGGGCGGCCATCCCTCGGGTCGCGGGCGTGCAGATGCAGGATCGAGGCGCCGGCTTCCGCCGCCGCGATCGCGTCTGCGGCGATCTGGTCCGGCGTCACCGGCAGATAGGGCGACATGGACGGCGTGTGCACCGAGCCGGTGACGGCGCAGGTGATGATGACTTTTCGCGGTGCCATTCTTACCCCTGGCCTCCGACCGGCAGGTCGAGCTCGGCGGCCAGAACCTCCAGCGAGTCACCGATGATGGAGATGATCTCGCCGACCTGCTCGGCCGTGACGATCATCGGTGGCGCGACCATGAAATTGTCGCCGTCGACGCCGCCCTTGACCCTGCGGCCATAGATGATCAGCCCGCGTTCATAGGCGAGGTCGAGCAGCCGCTGCGTGGCTTTCTTGTTCTGGTCGATCGGTTTTAGGGTCTCGGGATCGGCGACCATCTGGGCGCCGGTGAGCAGGCCCTTGCCACGCACGTCGGCAAGGAACGGAAACCGCTTCGCCAGGCCTTTAAGCCCGTCCATCAGCACATCGCCCATGGCTGCCGCATTGGCGATCAGGTCGAGCCGGTCCATTTCGCCGAGCACAGCCAGGCCGGCGGCACAGGCCAGCGGATTGCCGGCATAGGTGTGGCCGTGCTGGAAGCCGCCGGAGGCGAGCAACGGCTGCACCAGCCGCATCGGTGCGGCGAGTGCGCCAAGCGGCGCATATCCGGAGCCCAGCCCCTTCGACAAGGCGACGATGTCTGGCTTGCAGTTCCAGTGATCGCCGCCGAGGAATTTGCCGGTGCGGCCGACACCGCTCATGACTTCGTCGTGGATGAGCAGGATGCCGTAGCGGTCGCAGATCTCGCGGATGCGTGGATAATAACTGTCCGGGGCCACCAGCGCCGCGGTCGCCGCACCGCCGATCGGCTCCATGATGAAGGCAACCACGCTGTCTGGACCTTCCGCAAGAATCTTCTCCTCCAGCATGTCGGCATAGCGGATGCCGCGCTGCTCAATCGAGAGATTGTCGCGGTCGCGCCAGGCATTCGGCGCCGGCACGGTTGGCATCACCCGCATCATCGGCTCGAACGTTTCGGCCAGCGCATCGTCGCCGGTGATCGAGAGCGAACCCAACGTGCCACCATGATAGGAGGGGAAACGCGTGATCACCTTCCAGCGGCTGGCCTGGCCGGTGGCGACCGCCCATTGCCGCGCCAGCTTGATGCAGGATTCCGTCGCCTCCGAGCCACCGGAGACGAAGAAGATGCGGTCCATGCCCTCCGGCAGCTTGCCGGCCAACTCCCGCGCCAACTCCTCCGCCGGCTCGGTC
>NZ_RZPF01000850.1:0-2498 GCF_004022735.1 Mesorhizobium sp. M7A.F.Ca.AU.001.01.1.1 | reverse complement strand
TTTGTCTTCCCCAAGGAGAAAAACCGGGCGCTTTCCGGTCTATTTGGACGCGGCGATGCTGCAGGCGCCGGCGACGGTAACCTTGTATTTGCTTTTGCTGGCCTGACAGGATTTCAGTGCCAGTTCCGCCGCCGCCTTTTGTGACGATGCATTCAGCTTCACGCCGCAAACGAAGTACTCGGTCGCCGGAACGATTGGCGTCGCCGCGAAAGCCGAATGGCCTGCGGCTGCGAGATACGCTGCATAGGCCTTCCCGCAGCCCCCGGTGGTTCCTATAGGAATGGTCACCGGGTAGCGCACGTCGCCCTTGCTGCCTGCCAGCGATCCGGCCATGGCAGCGGTGGAGGCCGCCACCATCAGCAAGCCTGCCACTATGGGGGTGGCTGCTCGTTTGCAGGTCCCGGATTTCATTCTGCTTCCCCCATTCGCAAAAAAGTCTCGGCCGGTTGCTTATTTCGATGACGAGATTGCGCAGCCGCCACTCGCGGTCTTGAGCTTCCACCGTGTCAACCCGGCCTGGCAATTGCGCAGCGCCGTCTCTTCCGCCGCCTTCTGGGACGGCGCGTTGAGCTTCGTCCCGCAGATGATGTAGAGGTCGACAACGCGCGAATAAAAGGTTGTGGCGTAGGCCGAATGGCCGCTCGCCGCGACGTAACCCTTGTAGGCAACGTTGCATTCGCCCGAACCCAAGGTCGGCGGAAAACGCACGTCTCCCTTGCGTCCTGCGAGCGATTCCGCCGAGCTGATGCCGGTCGCCGTTAATATTAGAAATGCGGAAAGTATCGAAGCAGCCGTTCCCTGGCAATATTTCAGTTTCATTTCCAGCCCGTCCCCATTGCCCCATGCTGGATAAACAGTAGCGAATATTTTGTCCCCCCGCCAGTTCACTGTTTGAGATTCGAAGCCGCCTATACTGACCAATCGCTTGGTCCATACAGTTCAGCCTTTTCACACGGCAGCAACGGCCTGCCGGTATAGTTCCGCCGTTTGGCTGTCGAAGTTGACCGTCCATTCTCACATCCGAAACACGCCAAAGCGCGTGTCCTCGATTTCGGCGTTGAGCGCGGCCGACAGGCTGAGCGCCAGCACGTCGCGCGTCTTTGCAGGATCGATGATACCGTCGTCCCAGAGGCGTGCGGACGAATAGAGCGGATGGCCCTCATGCTCGTATTTCATCAGGATAGGCTTCTTGAATTTCGCCTCTTCCTCGGCGCTCCATTCTCCGCCCTTGCGCTCGATGCCTTCGCGTTTGACCATGGCAAGCACCGTTGCCGCCTGTTCGCCGCCCATCACCGAGATGCGGGCGTTCGGCCACATCCACAGGAAGCGCGGTGAATAGGCGCGGCCGCACATGCCGTAATTGCCGGCGCCGAACGAACCGCCGATGATGACAGTCACCTTCGGCACCCTGGCGGTGGCAACCGCCATCACCAGCTTGGCGCCATCCTTGGCGATGCCGCCTGCTTCATATTTTCGACCGACCATGAAGCCGGTGATGTTCTGCAGGAAGACCAATGGAATTTTGCGCTGGCAGCACAGTTCGATGAAGTGCGCGCCCTTCAGCGCGCTTTCGGAAAACAGCACGCCGTTGTTGGCGATGATGCCGACCGGCACGCCATGGAGATGGGCAAAGCCGGTGATCAGCGTGGTGCCGTAATTCTGCTTGAACTCGTCGAATTCGGAACCGTCGACGACGCGCGCGATGACCTCGCGCGCGTCATAGGGCTGGCGCAGGTCGGTCGGCACGATGCCATAAAGTTCATCCGCCGGATGAAGCGGCGGAATCGCTCTCCTAGAGTTCAGGCTTACAGTCTTGTTCCGATTCAGGTTCTTGACGATGCGCCGGCAGATGGCGAGGGCATGGTCGTCGTCCAGCGCATAGTGGTCGGCAACACCGGAAAGCCTGGTGTGCACATCCGCACCGCCGAGATCCTCGGCACTGACATCCTCGCCCGTCGCCGCCTTCACCAGCGGCGGGCCGCCGAGGAAGATGGTTGCCTGATTGCGCACCATGATCGTCTCGTCGGACATTGCCGGCACATAGGCGCCGCCCGCCGTGCACGAACCCATGACGCAGGCGATCTGCGGAATGCCTGATGCCGACATGTTGGCCTGGTTGTAGAAGATGCGGCCGAAATGCTCGCGGTCGGGAAACACCTCCTCCTGGTTGGGCAGATTGGCGCCGCCGCTGTCGACGAGGTAGATGCAGGGAAGATTGTTCTGCAGTGCGATCTCCTGCGCCCGCAAATGCTTCTTCACGGTCAGCGGATAATAGGTGCCGCCCTTCACGGTGGCGTCGTTGACGACGACCATCACCTCGGTGCCTTCGACGCGGCCGATGCCGGCGATCATGCCGGCCGAAGAGATCTCCTCGCCATACATCGACCATGCCGCGAACTGGCCGATCTCGAGGAAGGGTGAGCCGACATCCAGCAATTGCGCAAGGCGCTCGCGCGGCAGAAGCTTGCCGCGCGAGCGCCTTGCGCAATTGCTGGATG
>NZ_RZPF01000849.1:0-2500 GCF_004022735.1 Mesorhizobium sp. M7A.F.Ca.AU.001.01.1.1 | reverse complement strand
GCATGGCCGCAGCCCGTTCTCGGGCGCCAAGGTCGCGGAGCTGTCGCCCCGGCTCGCGCAGCGGCTTGGCCTGCGCACGGACATCAAGGGCGTCACCGTGGTCGACATCAACCGCGATTCACCGGCCGCCGATTTCGGCTTCCAGCCGGGCGACATCGTGCGCGAGGTGAACGGCACCACCATCGATACCGCAGCGACCCTGGAGCTGGCGGCCAAGACGGATACGCGCTGGTGGCGCTTTACGGTCGAGCGCGGCGGGCAGATACTGCGTCAGGTGTTGCGTTATTAGGGCTGGGTTCCGTGCATTCGGGCTCATGCTCCAACGAAAAAGAAGTGCATGGCCGATCTGTTCAGCGTCGATGAACCGGAAAAGACGCCGCCTGGGCGGCCGCTGGCCGACAGGCTGCGGCCGAGGAACCTTGGCGAGGTCGTCGGCCAGGAGCATCTGACGGGGCCTGACGGCGCGCTGACCCGGTTGATCGGTTCCGGCTCGCTCGGCTCGATGATTTTCTGGGGGCCGCCCGGCACCGGCAAGACCACCGTGGCGCGGTTGCTCGCCGGTGAAACGAGTCTCGCCTTCGAGCAGATATCGGCTGTCTTTTCCGGCGTCGCCGACCTGAAAAAGGTGTTCGAATCAGCCAAATTGCGCCGTGCCAATGGCCGCCAGACCTTGCTGTTCGTCGACGAGATCCATCGCTTCAACCGCGCGCAGCAGGACAGTTTCCTCCCGGTCATGGAGGACGGGACAGTCGTGCTGGTTGGCGCCACGACCGAAAACCCGTCCTTCGAACTGAATGCCGCTTTGTTGTCACGCGCGCGCGTTCTGGTCTTCCATTCGCTTGGCGAGGAGAGCATCTCCAAGCTGATGGCGCGGGCGGAGGAGACCGAGGGCAGGGCGCTGCCGCTCGACGACGAGGCGCGGGCCATGCTCATCCGCATGAGCGATGGCGACGGCCGCGCCTCTCTTACCCTGGCAGAGGAAGTCTGGCGAGCAGCCAAGCCCGGCGAGGTCTTCGATTCCGAGGGTCTGCAGCGCATCGTCCAGCGCCGCGCGCCAATCTACGACAAGGGCCAGGACGGCCATTACAATCTGATCTCGGCGCTGCACAAATCGGTACGCGGTTCAGATCCTGACGCGGCTCTCTACTATCTCGCACGCATGTTCGATGCCGGCGAGGATCCGCTCTATCTAGGCCGCCGGCTGGTGCGCATGGCCATGGAAGACATCGGCCTTGCCGACCCGCAGGCGCTTGTCGTCGCCAATGCCGCCAAGGATGCCTACGACTATCTCGGCTCGCCCGAGGGCGAACTCGCCTTTGCCGAGGCCACCGTCTATCTCGCCACCGCGCCCAAATCCAACGCCGTCTACAACGCTTTCAAGGCCGCCACGCGGGCCGCCAAGGAACACGGCTCGCTGCTGCCGCCCAAGCACATCCTCAACGCGCCGACCAAGCTGATGAAAGAGGAGGATTACGGCGCGGGCTACCGCTACGACCATGACGAGCCGGATGCCTTTTCGGGGCAGGATTATTTTCCGGAGAAGATGGGTCGCCAGACCTTCTATGATCCGCCCGAGCGCGGCTTCGAGCGCGATATCAGGAAGCGGCTCGATTATTGGGCAAAGCTGCGCAAAGAGCGGGAATAGCCGGGTTGCGTGAGGCTATTGACCAGATCCAGCAGGCAGCCAGCCGGCCGCGGTAGCAGGGCCGTTGTGTGGTAACCCAAAAAACCTTATCAAGGCGCACGACCGGGCGGTGGCCATTGCCTTGATTTGGGCACCTCATTCGCAACAGGATCGCGCTTGGCGCGTGGAAAAATGACAAAAAATCTTCGCAAATCCCTTCGCAAATTCGCCATTGCCATCCCGCTTCTCGCCCTTGGCTTCTATTTCATCCCCATCCTGACGACGATCTTCATCGTCTGCGGCCTGATCGACGTGCTGCGCAACGACCGCAAGGATCTGTCGCTGTTCTCAGGCTATTTTCTCGGCAACGGCCTGTTCACCTGGCTGCTTTCGCCGTTCAACCTGCTGGTCGACCTCTTGTGCTACAGAAATCCTGGCGTGTGGAAGCTGGAGCAGTTTCCCGCCGACTATCAGCGCGAGGTCAACGAGGTCCTGGACATCTTCAAGGCGCGCAAGGATGAGATCATCGCCGATATCGATGCCAATTTCGGCGCCGGCCGGCGCGGCATGTATGTCTACCAGTGGTACGGCAAGCACAGGATCGACAACGTCGCCGAGTTCAACAAGGATTTCAAATACATCAAGACCATCGCCGTTTCCGTCTTCAGCAAGCGCGAATCGACGTCCTGGCATTTCGGCCCGCTGCGGCTCAGCTTGCGCATCCTCTACAATCTGATCCCGGTGAAGTCGGAGATTTTCGTCGAGTGCGGCAACGTCAAGAATTACTGGTACGACAATCCGCTGTTCATCTTCGACGACACGCTGCTGCATCGCTCGGTCAACGAGTATGACGGCCGCCGCTACTGCGTGTTCATG
>NZ_RZPF01000848.1:0-2502 GCF_004022735.1 Mesorhizobium sp. M7A.F.Ca.AU.001.01.1.1 | reverse complement strand
CTGATTATGGGCACATTGCCCGCAGGGAAGAAGGAGGAAGCCAAAACCGACCTCTGGCAAATGCTGAATTTCTATCTATCGGTCTTCAGGCAACTTCACGCTGGCGGAATCAACCAGAAGATAGGCGCTGCTTTCGGCAAGGATTTTTGCGATTTGCTCGACAAGGCTCCGGTGGCTACCGCATGGGACGAGCTTCTTAAGGAGAAGAGAATAACAGACGACTATGAGGAAATGAGAAGGACATGGTGTGGCAAAAAATAGGCTCATAGCTCTGGTGCTAATCTATCTGGCACTCTGTGCAGGGGTGCACGCCGGAGAGTTCGGCAACGTCCTCGTCGGCAGCGCCGAAGCGACACAACGGTCCCGGGAAGCAAGTGCCACTGCACTCGACGGCGTTGCGAAGGTCATCGAAGGGCTTCGAGAGAGAGAGGGGGCCGCCGGTCTTGGGGCTGGTAGAGAGCAGTTCCAACAAGCCGCCCAGCTATTTGCAGACGCAGCCAACAAAATGGAAGCTGTGCTTCCCTTTCTCCCTAATGAGGAACTCTCGCAGCAGCAATTTGCATACCTGACTGAACTCAGGGGACCAGGTGGCCTCTCTGCAGTGATCCCCGAATCAAAGAGCCTGAAGGATGTCTACAGGAGTTTCGCCAACGTGACACGGCAGATGTCGAGTGTGGTCGAGGGCCTTGCTGGACAAGCGAACGCCTTCCGGACCATCTCTCCCCTGCTGACAACGTACTTCCGGGTAGCTGACGGCGTAGTGGCCCTGCAGGAGCGACGTTGATTTGCAATCTCAGTAATCACCAAGGAACGTCATTCCGCTTGACTGAGAGATACACCGCTGCTACCCCTTGAGATACACCAAGGCGGTCGACGCTTTGGGGAAGAAGTCGCATAAGCGATTGCAGTTAAAGGGTTTTCTGGCTTATTTTTTCCCGGTTCGATTTAACGAACTTGTCCGGCCCGGGGAGCCAAATTCTTCAAAGCGTTGAGACGGTCAGGTCGCCCATAGGGGCTGATCTATGGCATGTCTGGAAAACCGCAGGCAGCCGCAGGTTGATCCTCAACTTGACCTGGCGCCGCTATGCAGCGCGCTTCGATCACGGCGATCTCTTCACGGCGATCTCATCAGGATTTCATCTCTTGTCACCGTTCGGGTTGGGTGCCGGTGCCTCTCGCACATCTCGTGGTGGCGGGTCGACATGTTCAAGCTCTGGCGGGGCTTCTTTGTCCCGACGTCGGACAGGTAGCTTCTCCGGTTCGGGCTTCGATGGTGGTTCTTTGATCTTGCTCGGCATAATCGAGTTAACCGCACTGCCGGTCCCTTGTTCCCGCAGCAAGCCGAAAACCTGAATGGGGGAACCGGGAGCGCCAAAGAGCGTTTTCTCGCATGCTCAAGAAGATCGCCCTTGCCGCCGTGCTGGTTCAGGTTGCCGCGGTTTCGGCTCTCATCACTCAGACGGTCCTCTTCGCGTCCACGGCCACACAGGCCGCCAACGCGCAGCCCGGCGACGCAGTCGCTGTCACTGCCGACAAGGAACCGGACAAGGCGGCGCAGCCTGCTGGTGCCGACCAATGCCCAACCCGGCTTGTGACGAGCAAGATTTTCACGAGCAACTCAATTACGGCGCAATGATAGTTCGCCATCGATGCCGGCCATCCGTCGATCCCCCCAATTTAAGTCAGGGCAATGTGCTTGAAAGCGCAATGATTCCTGTTACTTGAGGCATGGGGCGAGTGCGTTTGGGTTGGGCAAGAATTGGTATGATTTCATCGAATATGGAATGCCCGCGCTGTCATGGCAGCGGCAGGGTTTTCGACTGCTCCAAATGGTATGCGTCAAACGGGCACTGCTGCCCGCAGGGAACCCATCGGGGTGGCTGCCCCGGAAAGACGGGGCCTGCACGGAATGCGACGGCCTAGGGACAATGGCGGAGCCTCCGCTGAGGGCCGTGGCATAATCTGCGATAGTGTCGCATGCCGCTGATGGCGACGCGGACGCGCCCGCCAAAAAACCGTACTAACGGCGCGAACAACAACCGCCCGCCAAAGGTGAGCTGGCAGGGCAGCTCACCTTGTAGCGATGCGGAAACGACGACCATGCAGCCGGACCATCCTGATGGCGCCGCCCCTTATCAAGGCTAAGCGATTACCCCACCACGACCTGACCTTGTGCCGTCCATCCAAGGGAATTGGGCAAGCGGGTCCTGCAAGATTTTGACGGATCTTGCGAAGCCGGCGACGGCATCGCGCGCCACTGTCAGCGGAACCTGGCCGTCGTGAGCACGCTGGCAAGCTCGAAAGGCCGTTTCAAAAATCGGACCCCGCCGCTCCCTTGGCCACTCGTCAAAGAAGTCGAACGCATCGTCGAGGCACCCTATTTCTTGAATGAACTCGCCATTCTTGACAAGAACCGGTCGGTCGAACGTCCTGTAACTCATGTGATCCTCCATTCCGCACGTGGGTTGTTGTTGGTTCGGGTCATCATGCGATTGCATGCTC
>NZ_RZPF01000847.1:0-2507 GCF_004022735.1 Mesorhizobium sp. M7A.F.Ca.AU.001.01.1.1 | reverse complement strand
GGCTGGCGCCGCCGGCCAGCGCCGCGGCCATTGCCGCGTCGGTCTTCAAGCCGCAGATTTTGATGTCGAGTGCCATGGCGCGGGAATTGGCATGAAAAGCGATAAGAGTCGAGAAAAAGCATGCTGTTTGCCGGCACGGCCAAAGGCGCTACCTATGGATGGACAGGACGCAAGGCGGGAGCACGATCATGGCCGACAGAACCGTAGCCGAACTCAGGCAGAAGATTGCGCAGGCGCGCGAGGTCATCGCGCACCTGATCGACAAGGCCGCCTTCAATGGCGCCGAGGCGCACCGCGCGCTCGACTATTTCGGCGGCGATGAGTTCGACGGCAATTTCCTGCCGTGGCCGCATCATGGCGATGAGGGGTTGCGGCCCGAAGACTTGAACGCCGCCAACGACGATTGAGCGATCTACTCGAACATGATCGCTTGCAGCGCACCGCCATTGCGCTTCAGCCAGTCCTTGCAGCGATCGGTGTCGGGGCAGAGCTTTTCGCACAGTTTCCAGAATTTCGGGCCGTGGTTCATCTCCTTGAGATGCGCCACTTCATGCGCGACGAGATAGTTGATGACCGGCGACGGCGCCATCATGATGCGCCAGGAAAAGGACAGATTGCCTTCGGAGGTGCATGACCCCCAGCGGCTTGACGTGTCCTTGAAGCGGATCGCCTTGGCGCGCTTGCCAAGCGCCTCGGTGTGCTTGGCCACCAGCTTCTCGATTTCCTTCTTGGCCTCGCGCTTGAGGAAATCGGCGAGGCGGCGCGGCAGATGTATGCGGTCGCCATGCACGATCAAGAGCGGACCACGTTCGTCGCGCGACACGGTGACGGTGCCGCGCTTTGACGGTTCATGGACGATGCGGTGCGGCACGCCGCGCACCGGGATCCTGATGCCGGGCCGCACCTGCGGCCGCGTCGGCACCTTGGCCAGTCGCTGCTCCAGCCAGTCCTGATGCCGCTCGAGGAACCTGTCCACTTCGCCGCGGCGCAGGCCTGGCGGCACGGTGATGCGCAGACCCTGGCCGCCTGAATCGATACGCAGCGTCATTCGGCGCGCCCTGGCGCTCTCGACGATCTTGAGCGGCAGCGTGCGGCCGGCGACGCAATATTCGCGCTCCACGACAGGCGTGGGCTTGGGCTTTGCCAGATTGCGAAAGAAGCCGAGAGTCATGGGGGGACGATACGCGATTCGAGAAAAACGACTAGAACAAAAAAGAAACGGCGCCGCTCGCGCGACGCCGTTTTTTCACGATGTGACCAGTCGCCGGATCTCAGTCGTCAAGCAGGTTCGAACCCTTGCCACGCTTGGTGGTCGTCGTTCCGGTGCTCGGATCGGTCTTCGTCGGCGCCGTCGACTTGTTGCGGTTGGCCATGAAGCGGTCGAACTCGTCCTGGTCCTTGGCGCGGCGCAATTCGCGGGCGTATTCGTCGAACTGGGTCAGCATCTCGTCGAGCTTGCGGCGCTCTTCGTTCAGCCGCTCAAGTTCCTTTTCGCGCCAGTCGTCGAAAGCGACGTTGCCGGTGCGGGCGGAACCATTGCCCCAGCGCGCGGCCTTGTCGGAACCGCGGCGGCAACCGGCGAAGATGCCGTCGGTCGCGCGGTTGACGTCACGCTTGAAGCCATCGAGGCGGTCGCCCCAGATGATGTAGGCGAGCATGGCGAAGCCGAGTGGCCAGAACACCATGAAACCCACAACCATCAACGCGATGGTTGCCGGCGTCCAGGCCGGACGGATCAATGCGGATGTGTTCATTTTCTCCCATTCCTTCGGTTGGAGACAGCCAAACCCGGCTGCGTGGAATCGAAATGGGAAGAGAAAAACGGCGATTCAAGACAATGTCCGCCAAATCCGGACAAGCATCTGAAATGTTTATCGCTTTTTGATCATATCGAGGAAAAGCACGACCAGCCCGGCAATCAGGCCCCAGAATGCGGCGCCAACGCCGAACAGCGTCAGACCCGACGCGGTGACGACAAAGGTGACGGTGGCAGCCATGCGATCCGCCTCTTCCTTCAGCGCGATAGAAAGCGCGTTGGCGAGCGACGCCATCAGCGCCAGGCCCGCCACCAGTACGATCAGGCTCTGTGGCAGCACCGCGAAGATCGCCACCAGCGAAGCGCCGAAAATCGCAAAGATGAGATAGGCGAGCGCATAGAACGGCCCGGTCTTCCAGCGCTCGGCGGGGTCGGGGTGGACGTCCGGCCCGGTGCAGATCGCCGCCGAGATCGCCGCCAGATTGGTGGTCGAGCCGCCGAACGGCGCCGACAGCAGCGAAAACAGGCCGGTGACGCCGATCAGCGGGCCGGGCTCCGGATGGTAGCCGGCGGCGCGCAGCACGGCGAGGCCGGACAGGTTCTGCGAAGCCATGGTGACGAGATAGAGCGGCAGTGCCAGCCCGATCACCGCCTTGGCGGTGAAATCAGGCGCAATCAGCGTCAGCGTCGACAGTTCCGGTGTCGGCAGGCCGCCGACACGGCCGGGGAGGAAAACGGCGAGGCCACCGCC
>NZ_RZPF01000846.1:0-2516 GCF_004022735.1 Mesorhizobium sp. M7A.F.Ca.AU.001.01.1.1 | reverse complement strand
GTTCGGACTGCCCAGCCGCTTCAATTGGGTATCGAGATAGGAGAAGTTGCGGCCCTGCAGAAGCGGATCGTTGGAGAAATCGATTCCGGGCGGCACATTCTGCGTCATGAATGCAACCTGCTCGGTCTCGGCGAAGAAATTATCCGGCATCCGGTCGAGCACCAGCCGACCGACCGGAATTGGTTCGAGAACCTCTTCGGGAATGATCTTCGTTGCGTCCAGGATATCGAAGTCAAAACTGTCGGCAAACGCCTGATCGAACAGTTGCACCGTCAACTCCCATTCCGGGAAATTGCCGGCCTGTATGGCCTCCCACAGATCGCGGCGATGGAAGTCGGGATCGGCGCCGTTGATCTTGACCGCCTCGTTCCAGACCACCGATTGCATGCCGAGCTTGGGTTTCCAGATGAACTTGACGAAGGTGGATTCGTCCTTGGCGTTGACGAGGCGGAACGTATGCACACCGAAGCCTTGCATGAAGCGGAAGGAACGCGGGATGGCGCGATCCGACATGATCCACATCACCATGTGCATCGATTCCGGCATCAGGCTGATGAAGTCCCAGAAATTGTCGTGCGCCGTCTGTGCCTGCGGAAAAGCACGGTCGGGCTCCTGTTTGGCGGCGTGGATCAGATCGGGAAACTTGATGGCGTCCTGGATGAAGAAGACCGGAATGTTGTTGCCGACCAAATCCCAATTGCCTTCCTTGGTGTAGAGCTTGACCGCAAAGCCGCGCACGTCGCGGGCGAGATCGAACGAGCCCTTGTTGCCGGCAACCGTCGAGAAACGAACGAATGCCGGCGTCTTTTCACCAGCTCGCTGGAAAATGTCGGCACGTGTGTATTTGGCCAGTGAGTCGTAGGTCTCGAAATAACCATGCGCGCCATAGCCGCGGGCATGGACGACCCGTTCCGGGATGCGTTCGTGGTCGAAGTGGAAAATCTTCTCGCGAAAGTGAAAGTCTTCGATCAGCGATGGTCCGCGTTCACCGATCCGCAATGTGTTTTGGTCGTCGGAGACAGGCGTTCCGAGCGCCGTGGTAAGGACAGGCGTGTCGTCTCCCGCGACCTGGTGCAACTCGCCGCCATTTCCGCGCGCGCTATTCTGATCCAGTCCACTTGCCGATTGGCGAGCGGAGGGGCGAGCGGATTTGGCCATGACAGGTCCTCGATCGATACTGGAAGGTTAAAGTGGCAAGCCATCAAACTGCCGGTGAACGGCTTTGTTCCCGTAAAAAAGCGGACGCTGTAGATACCACTGTCGAAGGAGGCGTCGCTGCTGCGGTGATGGTATGCGCCGATCGCATGACAGATATCTCCGCCCGCGAAGAATTATGAAGAGTTGTCTCCAGCAAGAGGAACGAACCAAACTTCCATGCATTTAGCTGAGGCTGCGTTCACACACTCTTTCTGCTGGGAGCTGGACCATTGTCATCCGGAGGCTGCCTTTTGGCCGACCAGGAAACCAATGAAGTTTCCATCGTTGACCTGATACCCGCCCTGCGGGCATTCGCCCGCACCTTCTGCCGCGTCCCCGACGATGCTGACGATCTCGTGCAGGAGACACTGACCAAGGGTCTCGCCAACATCGACAAGTTCGAACCCGGTACGCGAATGAAGTCGTGGCTCTTCACCATCATGCGCAACACCTATTATACCCGGGTCAAGATCGCTGCCCGGGAGGCGCCAGGCCTGCTCGACTGCGCCTCTTCGAGACCAATTTCGGAAGCCACCCAGGAATGGACCGTTCAGAGCAGGGAAGTTCACGGCGCCATTCAAAGACTGCCTGAACACCAACGCGAGGTGCTGATGCTGATCGGCGTTTTGGGAGTGAGCTACGAGGAAACCGCCGACATATGCGGTTGCGCGGTCGGGACGGTCAAAAGCCGCCTGAACCGTGCGCGCGCCAACATCCTTGAACTCCTAGGGGAGAGTTCGCTGGAGACATTGATGGAGAGGAGAAACCAGCTGTCGGACGGTCAGCTCGACGTCGAGGTCGACAGCCGCAGATAGTCAGTTGTTCACGTCGCGCCGACGCTTCTCGACGAGCGCGTTCTGCAATTCGATCGCCAGCTTGGTGAGGCGGTCCGGAATCTTTTCCTGCTCTATGGCTGCCAGCAGGGAGGCAATCTCCCGATCCACCGCCATCTCGACATGCGGATCCGCGGTATCGTCGCTCGAACGAGACATCACATTCTCTTGATAGCGGTCCCTTGATCGTAGTGTGGTGATAAGCGCCCGGCATTACAAGCCTGTGTCCACCGCCGAGAAGCTGACCGGCGGACCCTTGCACAGGTTTATTTCCTTGCTCCTTGGTCGCCCCGCGGACCACAGGCCCGCGCGGTGGCGTTCAGTCCTTCGGCAATCGATTAGCGGCGTAATCCTTCGGACTTGATCCGATTGCCGTCCAGCCCGCGCTCCTCCTTCGAATCGAGGACACTCGTTGGTGCCCTTTGCTCGACATCCGAACTGGCATCGTGCTGTAATGTTCCGTCTCACCGAGCGAGCAAAAAAGCG
>NZ_RZPF01000845.1:0-2523 GCF_004022735.1 Mesorhizobium sp. M7A.F.Ca.AU.001.01.1.1 | reverse complement strand
GTCAAAGGCGACCTGATTGGGACTGGTGGCGACCGCGACAAGCGTGCCGGCGCCACCATTCTCGATGGGAATTTCGGCAAGGCCGCTTCTTGCTCCCTTCACGCCGGCGGTCTTTGCCAGCACTTCGGAAAGCGGATTGTCACGGCAAGCGTCGAGAAAAATCAGCCTTATGCTGGTCTCGCGCGACATTTGCCGCAGGACGAAGTCCACGGGCACCGCCTCGAAATCGAGCGAAGTCTCGTCCTCGAGTGCTGCGTCGACCGGAAGAAGGTAGTTGCTGCCTGAAACCTGCAACCCGTGGCCGGCGTAGAAAAAAAGGGCGATATCGGCGCCGCGCACCTGCTTTGCGAATTGTGCAATCGTCGTCTGGGTCTGCAATTTGGTCAGATCGAAGCCGGAAACGACTTCAAAGTCCAGATTCTCGAGGCGTTCGGCCATGGCGTGGGCGTCGCGTACCGGATTGGTCAGCGCCGGCGCATGCTCATATTGGGAGTTGCCAAGGACCAACGCAACACGGCGTTCAGCACTGGCGGCCGACAAAGTCAAAAGCAGTGCCAGCGCTACAAGCGCAATGGCGCCCACAAGTCCACCGCAATGGCCGATACGATCAAAACCCACCCGGGACAACAGGGCGTCCCTCAGTTGACGAGCTTAGTGGCGGAAAACTCGATCCGCCGATTGAGCGCCTTGTTCTTCGGCGTGTCGTTGTCGGCAACCGGGCGCTCCTCGCCATAGCCAGTCGCCGCGATCTGGGTGCGCGGAATGCCAGCGGCAACTATGGCGTCGGCAACCGCCTGGGCCCTTCGCTCCGACAGGCGCTTGTTCTCGATGGGCGACCCGTCGGAATCGGTGTGTCCAGAAACCTCGACCTTCAGGCCCGGGCACTTGCCCACGACGCCGACGACCTCAGCAAGCAGCGGCCGGCTTTGGCTATCGAGCCGCGCGCTCGCCGTTCTAAAGTAGATGGCTCCGGTGCGCGACAGCACCGCGAACCTGTTGAGGCACTCCTCGTCGCTGAAGCTGGTCTTCGCCGCATCGGTGGTGACAGGCCCGACATCGGCAGTGCTCGCCGCAACCGGTTGGACAACAGCCGGCTTGCTGCCGTCAGCGATGAAAACGAAATCGAATGAAACCGATGCCGTGGGAACAATATTGGTCACGTTGGCCGCCTGCTGGAGTTTATCCACGTTCGGCAGCAATCCGAAGTCTTCCACATGCACGGCGACAGGAGCCTCCGAAGCGACCGACACCATGGTATCGCTGATCATGGTGACCACGATGTTGGCTTGAAGATCCTTGTCGACCCCGTGCAGGCTGAGACGGAACGGAAGAACCGCCTTCACACGTCGCTTGGTCGCCAGGTCGGCAAATGCGGCGGGATCTACCTTCGCGGTCAGTTCGGCGGAGGGAAACTTGAATGTCTCGAAAAAAAGGAACCGCATGCGGACGTTGCGAAGGTCAACCCCTGTATCGACCGAATTCAGGTCGAAGGTGACTTTCGCATCACCCGCCGAGGTGAGGCTACCGGAAATATTCCTGATCTTGTTGGTTTCGACGATCGTGTTCTTCTTGACCGACTGGTAGGTCAGGACCGAAGCGGTCGAGTCCAGCGTCCAGTTCGTCTCTGCCTTCGCAGTTCCCAGTCCGGGCCAAATCAACACCAACAACGCAACGACCAAGCCAAGCGCGTTTATAACGAGCCAGCCTCTTGCCCGTGTTTTCCACCAGACTCCCACGACTTCGAACATGGAACCCCCTGCCTAGAGCAGTTCACGATTTCTCAGCGAGGAGCATAGAACACTTGCTGTCGCTTGGCGAGCATCTCGCGTGGTGCGGTGCACCACTCCCGAGCGATGCAAATCTCGGGTTCATCGTCTTGGTTAGAAGGCGATCTTCAGTCCGAGCTTGGCGCCGATGGTGGAACTGTCCGATGACACCTTGCCGCGAACTTCGCCGTTGACGGTGGTCGCGGCCGACATCTTCAGGTTGAAGCCGGTCGACAGCGCGGCGGAAAAATCGGCATCGTCGAAGTCGATCTCCCTGGTGTCGATTTCGGTGGTGTTCTTGTAGCCGAAACGCTGCTGCAATTCGCCTCGCGCATAGGGGCTGATCACCATGCCGTTGCTCAACGTGTAGTCGCCATAGATGCCGGGCTCGAGCTTGATCGCGCCGAAAGAAAGCTGGCTCTTGCCGAACTCGTTGCCGCCGCTGTCTGTATACGGATCGCCGCGGAAGGAAACGCCAAGCAGGCCGCCACGCAGATCGAAGCGGGTGCGCTCGCCCAGCTTGAAGATATGGCCGACCGATGCCGTCACTGCATAGCCCTTGGTATCATAGCTGCCGGTGGTGCCGAGCACGCCGTTCGTCACGTCGCTTCCACCGATGAAGCCGGAGGCCGAGACGAGCGCGTAATTGTAGTCCTTGCGAAACAGCGCGTAGCCGCCGAACAGGCCGGCCTTGTTGGTACCTTCGCCGATGGCATCAAATCCCCGAAACGCGCCGAGGTTGACGTCGGTCGAGGCG
>NZ_RZPF01000844.1:0-2523 GCF_004022735.1 Mesorhizobium sp. M7A.F.Ca.AU.001.01.1.1 | reverse complement strand
GTTTACGAGCAAATTAGAGCAATTCCAGGAAAAGTGTGAAGCGGTTTTCCGTCCGGAATTGCGTCAAAACAAAGAGTTAGAGCAATTCACTGTTTCCGCGAAACGGTGAATTGCTCTAGAAACCGGTTGAAAGCGATCCGCTGTCGGCGGCAACAGTCGCTAACCCCTTGCGGTCGGGCGGTTCTCTTGTTTCACTTGGCTTCTCACATCAGGAGGAACGAATCATGGCTAAAGGTGCGATGAAGGCAGGCAAGGAAGCCCGCAAGCCGAAGAAGGACGCCAAGAAGCCCGCTCCGGCTCCGGCGCTGAAGGCGCCGCCGGTCAAGGCGATGAAGCTCAAGGACAAGTAGGTCCGGCGATCCACTTCGCAATAAGATTACGGCCGGCGACACTTGTTGCCGGTCGCTGTTGATCGAGCGCCCGAAATTCTTATATTGGCGTGGCGGGGACGACCTCGCGCTTCCCCAAATCCGGACGGGACGACCCGCCATTGTTTGACTGATCGTCGGACGCCGAAGTCACTTTTCGGTCCGATGCTCTGATGGAGCGTTGTCGATGTCGTGGATTCTTCTCTTTTTCGCTGGCTTGTTCGAGATCGGCTGGGCAATCGGCCTCAAATACACCGATGGCTTCTCGAAGCTGGTGCCGACCGTGCTGACCGTTGCCTCGATGGTCGTCAGCCTCACTCTGCTCGGCCTGGCGCTGAAGGCGCTGCCCGTCGGCACCGCCTATGCGGTGTGGACCGGCATCGGCACCGTCGGTACGGCACTGCTCGGCATCTGGCTGCTCGGCGAACCGGCCACCGCGATCAGGCTGGCCTGCATCGCGCTCATCGTCTGCGGCATCATGGGGCTGAAGTTCGCCGCCTGACGGTAACGCTTAGGTCTCTTGGTTTGCGCATGTCGTCCTCCCAGAGCCGGGACCAGGGCGACATGCATGGGACAAACACGTTCAGGGCCGCTGCGAGGCGACCCTGGTTCTCGAAGCAGATTGCTCCGTAGCCGAGAGCTAGCGGGCGGAGAAGCCCGGAGGCGTCCTGCCGGTACGCTGCTTGCGTGCCGCATAACGCGCGTCACGCTTGGCCTTGCGTTCGGCTTCGTCGGCCAGAAGACGGGCGATGCGCTCGTTCTCTTCGGATTCCCGAATCTTGGCCTCGGCCTGTGCAGCTTCCTCGGCGGCGATACGTGCCGCTTCGGCTGCTGCCTCGCGCTCGGCCTTCTCGACCGCTTCGCGTGCCAGCTTCTCCTGCTTCAGCCGGGCCTTTTCGGCCTCGCGGATTTCGCGGGCCGCAAGGATAGCCTTGCGTTCAGCCTGCCGCGCCAGCACTGCGGGATCATCCGCCGCCGGCTTTGCCTTGAAGCGCTCGAGGAGCGCCTTCTTTGCCTCG
This sequence comes from Mesorhizobium sp. M7A.F.Ca.AU.001.01.1.1, assembly GCF_004022735.1. Classification (NCBI taxonomy): domain Bacteria; kingdom Pseudomonadati; phylum Pseudomonadota; class Alphaproteobacteria; order Hyphomicrobiales; family Phyllobacteriaceae; genus Mesorhizobium; species Mesorhizobium sp. M7A.F.Ca.AU.001.01.1.1. The sequence continues at coordinate 1,136 of NZ_RZPF01000844.1, read as the reverse complement.
TTTGCGGCATTGCGCCGCTCGAAAACGTCTTTTTCCCTGTAGATAGCCAAGTCCACTTCCCTGAAGTCAATTCGCGACGCTTACATACGCGCGAAAACCGAGAGTTCAAGCGCCAAAACGGCATGGCAGCCATGAAATTGTCGGCTGTTGCACTCGGGAGACGCCTTTGGAGCAATTCCAGGAAAAGTGTGAAGCGGTTTTCCGTCCGGAATGGCGACGAAGAGATAGAGCCGAAACCGACATGCACTGTTCACCGTCCGCCCCACTGGCGGCGCGGCTGAGGCGTCGCTACGTCTAACCCGAAAACCCAACACCAGGATGACATCAAATGGAACTCGGTCTCTACACATTCGCCGACGTCAGCCCGCAGCCGGGCCCCGGTGCCATCGGCCCGCATGAGCGGCTGCGCAACCTGATCGAGGAGATCGAGCTGGCCGACCAGGTCGGCCTCGACGTCTTCGGCCTCGGCGAGCATCACCGGCCCGACTATGCCGCCTCCGCACCGGTCGTGGCCCTGGCCGCGGCGGCCGAGCGTTCGAAGCGCATCAAGCTGACCAGCGCGGTCACCGTTCTGTCTTCCGATGACCCGGTGCGCGTTTTCCAGCAATTTGCCACGCTCGATCTTCTGTCGGGCGGCCGCGCCGAGATCATGGCCGGGCGCGGCTCGTTCATCGAATCCTTCCCGCTGTTCGGTTTCAACCTCGAGGATTATGACGAGCTGTTCGCCGAAAAACTCGATCTGCTGCTTGCCATCCGCGACAGCGTGAAGGTCACCTGGTCGGGCAATCTGCGTGCGCCGATCAACGATCGCGGCGTTTATCCCCGGCCCTTCCAGGACAGGCTACCGGTCTGGATCGCCATTGGCGGCACGCCGCAGTCTGCCGCCCGCGCTGGCGCGCTCGGCCTGCCGCTGGCGCTCGCCATCATTGGCGGCGAGCCGGCGCGTTTCGCGCCGCTGTTCGATCTCTACCGCGAAGCCGCCAAGCGCGCCGGCAGTGATCCGGCGGGCCTTGCCACCAGCATCAACGTGCACGGCTTCATCGCCGAGACGACCGAGCAGGCGGCGGACGATTTCTACGGCCCGCAGGCGGAAGTGATGAATCGCATCGGCCGCGAGCGCGGCTGGGGTCCGACCT
>NZ_RZPF01000843.1:0-2523 GCF_004022735.1 Mesorhizobium sp. M7A.F.Ca.AU.001.01.1.1 | reverse complement strand
TCCTTGGCTCGATCCGCGAACAGGGCAAGCTGACCGAGGAGCTTGAAGGCAAGATCGTCGCCGCCACCACCAAGGCGGAACTTGAGGACATCTACCTGCCCTACAAGCCCAAACGCCGGACCAAGGCCGAGATCGCCAGGGAGCGCGGGCTGGGGCCGCTGGCCGAAGCCATCTTGGCGAACCGCTCATTGGTGCCTGCCGAACTGGCGCTGGCCTATGTCAGCGAAGAGGTGGCCGATACCAAGGCGGCGCTCGAGGGCGCGCGCGACATCCTTTCGGAACAATTCGCCGAGAATGCCGATCTGGTCGGCAAATTGCGCAGCTACATGAAGGAGCGCGCCTTCATGCGGGCCAGGGTGGTCGACGGCAAGCAGGAGGCCGGCGCGAAATTCTCCGATTATTTCGACCATGTCGAGCGTTGGGCAAATGTGCCCAGCCATCGCGCGCTGGCGATGCTGCGCGGCCGCAACGAGGAAGTGCTGTCGCTTGACATCGAGGTCGATGCCGATGACACCTCACCGGTGAAGCCGGTCGAGCGGATGATCGCCAATGCCTATGCCATCGGCGGCAGCCTTCCGGGTGACAGATGGCTGATGGAGGTGGCGGGCTGGACCTGGCGTATAAAACTGTCGCTGCATCTGACGCTCGATTTGATGCGCGATCTGCGCGAGCGGGCGGAGGAGGAAGCGATCCACGTCTTTGCCCGCAACCTCAAGGATCTACTGCTGGCCGCTCCCGCCGGCTCGCGCGCCACGATGGGGCTCGACCCCGGCATCCGCACCGGCGTCAAGGTGGCGGTGGTCGACGGCACCGGCAAGGTGCTGACAACGACGACGGTCTATCCATTTCCGCCCAGAAACGATGTGCGCGGCACGCAGGCGGAACTCGCCAAGCTCATCCGCCAGCACAAGGTCGAGCTGATTTCGATCGGCAACGGCACCGGCAGCCGCGAGACGGAAAAGCTGGTGGCCGACATGCTGTCCGACATGCCGGCGGACGGCGGGCCGAAGCCACTGAAAGTGATCGTCAGCGAGGCCGGCGCCTCGGTCTATTCGGCATCGGCGACGGCGGCGGCGGAATTCCCCGGCCTCGACGTGTCGTTGCGCGGCGCTGTCTCGATCGCCCGGCGGCTGCAGGATCCGCTGGCCGAACTGGTCAAGATCGAACCCAAATCGATCGGCGTCGGCCAGTACCAGCATGATGTCGACCAGTACCGTCTCGGCCGCTCGCTGGAAGCGGTGGTCGAGGACGCGGTCAATGCCGTCGGCGTCGATCTCAACACTGCCTCGGCGCCGCTTTTGGCGCGCGTTTCAGGTCTGGGCGCATCGCTGGCCGACGCGATCGTTGCGCATCGCGATGCGACCGGGCCCTTCGCCAGCCGGAAGGACCTGCTCAAGGTGCCGCGGCTCGGACCTCGGGCCTTCGAACAATCCGCCGGCTTCCTGCGCATTGCCAATGGCAGCGAGCCGCTCGACGCCTCGTCGGTGCATCCGGAGGCCTATGGTGTGGCGAAGAAGATCGTCGCTGCCTGCGGGCGCGATGTGCGGTCGTTGATGGGCGATAGTGCCGCGCTCAAGGCACTCGACCCACGCGTCTTCGTCAACGAGCGTTTCGGCTTGCCGACGGTGCGCGATATCCTGGCGGAGCTGGAAAAGCCCGGCCGCGACCCGCGCCCAGGCTTCAAGACGGCGACCTTCGCCGACGGCATCGACGACATCAAGGATCTGAAGCCCGGCATGCTGCTGGAAGGCACGGTCACCAACGTGGCCGCCTTCGGCGCCTTCGTCGATATCGGAGTGCATCAGGACGGGCTGGTGCATGTCTCGCAGCTGGCCGATCGGTTCATCAAGGACGCGCATGAGGTCGTGAAGGCCGGCGACGTGGTGAAGGTGCGCGTCGTCGACGTCGACATCAAGCGCAAGCGCATCGCCCTTTCCATGCGCAAGGATAGCGGCGAGGGCGGTGCACCGCGCAGCGGACCGCGCGACAATGGTGGCGGCAGGCCGGCACCACGTTCGCCGGCACCCCAGCAACGCCAGCCGGAGCGGCCGGCGCAACAGGGAGCGTTCGGTGCTGCTTTGGCGAATGCGCTGAAGCGAAAGTAGCTACCACGCCAGAACGGCCGGTTCCTTCTCGACCTGGCCCAGCAGCCAGTCGCGAAAACTGGCGACCGGCGGATGGCCGCGCTTGTCGTGCGGGACGACGAGATAGTAGGCACTGCGGCTTTGCATGGGCTGGCCTGGCGCCGGCACCAGCTGGCCGCGCTGCAATTCACCTGCAATGAGGATCAACGGCAGCAGCGCCACGCCGAGCCCCGCCATGCAGGCCTGGGCGGCGGTGCCGAACTGTTCGAACTGCATGCCGGGTCCGGTCGGCGCGCTCAGGCCCTGATGCTCGAACCATTCGGTCCAGGCGCCAGGACGCGTCGCCATGTGCAGCAGCGGCAGGCGGCCGATATCGGCCGGGGCGGCGATGGCGCGGGCGGCGAGGGATTCGGGGGACACGAACGGGGCCACGGGTTCG
>NZ_RZPF01000842.1:0-2526 GCF_004022735.1 Mesorhizobium sp. M7A.F.Ca.AU.001.01.1.1 | reverse complement strand
GGACTCCGGCATCGTGCCGCCCGCCGGCACCCTGGCGGGCACTTCTGGAAAAACCGCCTTCCTGCTGCACGGAACCAGCCGCGAAGACAAGAAATGGCCGGCCGAAGACTGGATCGGAACCGCCCACCTCCTGATTGAGCGGGGGATGACGCCGGTCACGACCTGGTCGAACGAGCGTGAGAAAACCGTGGCCGAGGCAATCGCAGGCGCCGTGCCGTCAACGATCGTGGTACCGAAATCGCCGCTGTCCGAAATCGCCGCGACTATCGGCGGCTCGACGCTGGTTATCGGCGCCGACACCGGGCTGACCCATCTTGCCAGTGCCTTTGGCCTGCCGACGGTCGCAATTTTCCTGGCAACAGAGCCGGGTCTGACCGGCCCGCGCGGACGCTACGCATCGACACTGCTGGCCTCGCATGGGGGGCGTGTTGTGCCGGTGCAGGTAGTGGCGGAAGCAGAAAAGCTATTGGCACTTAAACTACAAGCGCCGGCATAGGACCTTTCAGAATTCGCTCTGGCGAGTCGAATAGCGTGGTTCTTCGAGAACCGGAGCGGCGCGTACTTAAAGTACGTGAGCACCGGAAGCGCAGAAAACCGCCCGCGCATGCCCCCGAAAATCGTAATTGATTTTCGGAAAGGGATCATGCGCTAACTGAAAATCCTACAGCGTCCTTTGCGCGTCCGAGAGGACGCGCGGCGCTGTAGTCGGCCGCCAGAGTAGAATTATCAAAGGTCCTAGATGAACTGCACCTGGACGATCTCATACCCCCTGGCGCCGCCAGGCGCGTTGACCTCGATGGCGTCGCCGACTTCCTTGCCGATGAGCGCACGCGCGATCGGCGAGGAGATCGAGATGCGGCCGGACTTCACGTCCGCCTCCTGGTCGCCGACGATCCGGTAGGTCTTCTTTTCCTCGGTGTCCTCGTCGACCAGCACCACGGTGGCGCCGAACTTGATCTTGTCGCCGCTGAGCTTGCTGACGTCGATCACCTCGGCGCGCGCAATATAATCTTCAAGCTCGTTGACGCGGCCCTCGTTGAGGCTCTGCGCCTCTTTGGCGGCATGATATTCGGCATTTTCGGACAGGTCGCCATGCGAGCGCGCTTCGGAGATCGCCTCGATGATGCGCGGCCGCTCTTCCTGCTGGCGCCAGCGCAGTTCTTCCTTCAATGACGCGAACCCCTCGCCTGTCATCGGGACCTTGTTCATGATGCCTGCCTTTCCTGCTGCCACCCCCGCGTATCGGGGAAAGCCTTGTCGATGGGTACAAAAAGAAAACGGGTCCGGCAGCCTCGAGCTTACGGAACCGTTTCACCGCAATTTCCCTGAATATAGCAATGTCAGCGGGTTTTTCACGCCCAAAAATCGGTTTTGCTAAAATCATCCCCGTTTTCATCAGTCCGGGGCGATGAATGAGACCGGGGGCAACAAAAAACGGCCGCGATCGCTCGCGGCCGCTTGGAAGAGCCCTGGGATCTTTTCAGCTTCTCATGAAATGGTCGATCTGCTCGGCCAGCATGCCATATTCACGCGAACCCTTGCCGGTCCGCTTCTCGATTTCCATCAACTGCTGCTGGGCGCCGGCCAGATCGCCGATCTGCAGATGCGCTTCGCCGAGATATTCGCGCACCAGCGTGTAGTTCGGATCGATGCGCAGCGCTTCCTCGTAATAGCCGAGGCCGACGGTGACGCGGCCGGAATGGCGGTGCGAATAGCCGAGATAGTTGAGGATGCGCGGATCCTGCTTGTTGGCGGCGAGGCTGAGCACGGCAATCGCCTCGTCATAGCGCCCGGCCATCGCCAGCGCGTGGCCTGCATCATAGATGCTGTCGTCGTCGAGCATGCCTTCCTGGGGCGCGACGCACTTTTTCTTCTTCTTGTCCCAGACCTGGCCCTTCTTGCACTGGGTGACGGTTTCGTCACCGCCGCTGCCCCCGCTGCCCGCGGCGAACACCGGAACGGCAAGGAACTGTAGAACGAGCAATGCGCTCGCCGCCTGGATCAGCACTCTTTTATGCATCGAAACCTCCTGGAGGGGTGAGAATGCAATACTAACGCCGGTCGGCTTGCGTTTCATCCCGGAAAATTGCGGGCGGGAGAACATCAGGTGACGGATGCCGCGAATCCGCTATCATCCGGCAAACGACCTGAGGGAGACGGCCCTTGCAGCGGCGGCTTGAAAAGGACTGGGAGCTTTCGATCGGCCCCGACACGGTGCGCCTGTTCATCCTCAAGGCCAAGGCACTGAGTGCGGCCGTCAATGAAGACTATGCCGATGGCGCCGAGCACGAGGTCGAACTCGACGGCGAGTCCCATGTCAACCATCACCATGACGGCCTTGCCGAGGAAAGCTCCGAGAACCTGACCGAAGAAGAGCTGCGCGAGCTGATCAACGACCTCAATGTCGATGAAGCAGCCGAGCTGATCGCGTTGGCCTGGGTCGGTCGCGGCGACTACGACGCCACCGAATGGGCGGACGCGCTGGCCGCCGCGCGCGAACGCGCCAACAAGCGCACCGCGAAATAC
>NZ_RZPF01000841.1:0-2537 GCF_004022735.1 Mesorhizobium sp. M7A.F.Ca.AU.001.01.1.1 | reverse complement strand
ACCATACCGTTCGCGTGCAATCTTGGCTGCCTGGGGATCGACCCGGTCGAGATAGTCGAGGACCGCGCCTATGGACCCGCTCATATTGTAGATGTCCAGGCCGTAGAACCCTGCTTGCTCCGAAGGTTCTAGCTTCTCGTTGCGACGGCGCATCCAGTCGGAGAAGGCCGCGACATCGGTGTTGCGCCACATCCACGTCGGAAACCGCTGGAATGGCGCACCGGCGCCTGTTCGCGGCCGACGATGGCGAACGTAGCGGTCGATCGCCGCCGCATCGGGCCAGTCCGCCTCGACCGCGACGATGGTGAAGCCGTGCCGTTCGACGAGCCTGCGGGTGATCGCCGCGCGCGCCCTGTAGAACTCGGACGTGCCATGGCTTGCCTCGCCAAGCAGAACGACGCGCCGGTCGGCGAACCGGTCGAACAATGCGCCGAAGGCCGGATCGTCGAAATCGGGCAGCGGTTCAGCCGCGGCCGCGATCATATCGGGCAGGCTGATCGGATGCGGATGTCGAAGTGGACGACCGACCTTGGTGACGGTGCCGTTTTCCGACCAACCCTGCTCGCCGATGAGAGGGACGAAGCGCACGCCGCCGAAATCCTCCTCGCTGTAGGTTGCGGCACCTGTCCGGGTGACTTTGAGCAGGCGTTGCAAATCGGGGTCGTCGCCGACCGGAATGACGAGCCTGCCGCCGACATCGAGTTGCTCCTGAAGGGCGAGCGGTGCGCCGGGACCGCTGGCTGTCACCACGATGGCATCGAACGGCGCCGCCTGCGGCCAGCCCTTGGTGCCATCGCCTGTCCGGACCTCGATGTTTCGATAGCCGAGTTTTTCAAACCGCCGTTTCGCCGTTTCTGCCAAACCGGGATGACGCTCTATGGTGTAGACCTGTTCGACGATCCGGCTCATCACCGCGGCGGCGTAACCCGAGCCGGTGCCGATTTCGAGCACGTGGTCACCCGGTTTGACGTCCGCCATTTCGATCATGAATGCGACGATGTAGGGTTGCGATATGGTCTGGCCGTCGGCGATCGGCAGCGGCGTGTCTTCATAAGCAAATTCCTCGAAACCGGGTTCTACGAAGGCCTCGCGTGGAACTTCGCGCATCGCCTGCAGAATTTCACGGTCATGGATGCCACGCCGGCCGACTTGGATATTGACCATTCGATCACGGGCACGAGGAAGATCGAGCATTTTTTAGCTCCCTTTGGTGCAACGCTTCGAGGTTGTCCTTCGCGGTAGCTGCCTTGAACCTGGCCTTCGCGATTCCAGTTTCTAACCGCTGGAGGACTTCAAGGTTCCCGCCTATTTGCGGACAGAGCCGCTCGCTCCACCGGGATAGCGACCGGTCTCTTGGCCGCTCGGGTCGCGACACTGTCCCGGACGGCGGCAGTCGGGGGTTGCTCAAGCGCAAAGATGCCCCAGTTATCACCAGCGAACCGAAAGCTGGAGATGTCGATGAACGACAAGGCTGCCGCGACGCCGCAGGCTATCGGCCACGAACGGATCGACCTCATGGACCGTTACTGGCGCGCCGCGAATTACATCTCGGTCGGCCAGATCTATCTGCTCGACAATCCGCTGTTGCGCGAACCGTTGAAGGCCGAGCACGTCAAGCCTCGGTTGCTTGGCCATTGGGGCACGACGCCGGGCCTGAATTTTCTCTACCTGCATCTGAACCGCGTTATCCGCGAACGCGACTTCGATGTTCTGTTTATCTGCGGCCCGGGCCATGGCGGTCCCGCAATGGTCGCCAACACATGGCTCGAGGGCACCTATAGCGAGATCTATCCCGATATCGGGCAGGGCGAAGACGGCCTCAGGAAACTGTTCCGGCAGTTTTCCTTTCCCGGTGGCGTGCCAAGCCATGCCGCGCCCGAGACGCCAGGCTCCATCCATGAGGGCGGCGAATTGGGATATGCATTGGTTCATGCCTTCGGTGCGGCCTTCGACAATCCGGGTCTGGTGGTTGCCTGCGTCGTTGGTGACGGCGAAGCCGAGACCGGTCCGCTGGCGGCGGCATGGCATTCCAACAAGTTCCTGAACCCAGCGTCGGACGGCGCCGTCCTGCCGATCCTGCATCTCAACGGCTACAAGATCGCCAATCCGACGATCCTCGGCCGCATGGACGATCAGGAATTGCGAGACCTTTTCGCCGGCTATGGCTACGAACCGTTCTTCGTCGAAGGCCACGAGCCGCTTGCCATGCACCGGTCCATGGCCGCGACGCTCGACACGGTGCTCGATCGCATCCGTTCCATTCAGGAGCAGGCACGGGCTCCGGGATGGCATGGTCAACGCCCGAAATGGCCGATGATCGTGCTGCGCAGCCCCAAGGGATGGACCGGGCCGAAGGAAGTCGATGGCGAAAAAGTCGAGGGTTTCTGGCGCTCGCATCAAGTGCCGGTATCGAACGCTCGAGGGAATGAGGAGCACCGCAAGATCCTCGAAAACTGGATGCGAAGCTACGAACCGGGAGAGCTGTTCGACGAAAGCGGGCACCTGTTGCCGGAGCTTGCGGCACTTGCCCCGACAGG